>NZ_JAKMQK010000007.1:0-87038 GCF_025771545.1 Campylobacter sp. IFREMER_LSEM_CL908 | reverse complement strand
AAAATTAATTTATAATTATATCCTTTTTATCTTTCTCTGATATTAATCGCCATCTAATTCTTTACACATTCTTTCAAATTCTTGATAGTATTTCCAAGAGGTGACTATATCTGGACGATGTTTCTTGCAAAACGATAATTCTTCATGTAGTATACACTTTAATTTATTTCTTTTGTCTTGGTTTTGCTTTAGTTCATTTAATACATTCTCAATACTGATCTTATATTTTTCCTCGTTATCAATTCGGCTTAAAAGTTTACATAAAAAAAGCTTTAAATATTCCAATACCTTGTCATACAAAATACCATTCTGGCGTAGGAAAAGCAATTCATTTTTATGAATATAAACACCAAATGATGGATGTGTACAACCAAAGATAATTTTATAAAAATCATCAAAGTCATCAATATTTTGCGGCAAGAAAAAATTCTCAATAAATTTTATTGCTATCGTTTTTGTTTTATTGCTATCTAAATGAATTTTTAAGGTAACAGGAAATAGCAAATTTAAACTTCCTTTATATCTATTAACAGCAAATACCTCTCTAGCCTTAGATATAGACAAGGGTGTTAATTTTAATTCTGAAAAAAACTCATTCATCATATTGATTATCTTATCGCTTTTTATGTCACTAAAGTCAATGTAGTAAATTTTTTTAATAGAATCTTGCAATATTTCTAGATGTTTATAATGTGAAAAAATTGTCGGAAAACGCATTATTACTATATTTTTGTTATAATTTTCCTGCAAGTCTTCCTGATATACATCATCAAATAAATCATTTATTGTAAATACATTTTTTTTAATTAAATTTAGCTGCTCTTTTGTATAGCGTCTACTTCTAGAGCATACATGTTTTATTAAATCTATAGGATCTCTTGTTTGCGTTAAAATATACATATCATCTTGTCTCAACAAAAAAATGAATTTTTCCATCTCCTCTACATTTTTATACTCAATATCACTCATACCAATAACACAGTTACTATTTATATTGTTTAATATTGAATACATTTTACAATATCTATCTTTTCCTTCTCCCCACCTAAAACAATCAATAAAATATAGTCCAGAATTTCTAAAATACCACATTGTGTTTTGTGCTCCAGAGCCATGCCTGTATAGATAAATAAATTGAAATTTATTTGGCAATGGTATATTTAAGTCCCACATTTGATCTACGCTGAAGCAAAAACTATTTTTTCTAAAATCTACCAATGGAGGATAGGGATGGTTTTTGTATTTATATTTTTCATAAAAATAATCCGAATTAATCCATTCATGAATTAAATCAAAGTGTTGTAAAAAAAAATCGAAATTTTTGATAATCATTTGTAACATTGGACTATAACTATGTATATCTACCAATAAATCGCCAACTATTAAAAGATTATTAGACATCAACAACTTCGAATGCAGCTCTTTTGGTAATATATTTAAAATTTGTTGTATTTTCTGATATTTGCTATAAATTTTTTTATATTCAAATAGAAAATTTATATAACCTCCTTTATGCCAATTATTATGCGCTCGAATATATGCTTGTCCTAACATATATGAAAGATGGAATTGATAGAGCACACTCTCATTATAATCTTTACATTGTTCTAATAATGGATATCTCATATACGGAAACACATTTACTATATCATTATAGATTTTTTTTTCTTTTATATGTCTTTTTTTAATGCTATATAGTTTATAAGGCAAAGATATTAGTTTTTTATTTTTTTTATGCTGAATAATAGCAAATCCTAATTTATAAGCAAGATGATTTTTAACTCTATCTTTTGCACTAAAAATATTCATTTTATTCCTTTTTTAACTTCTTAATTTCAAATAACAATCCAATATATCCTCCTCTATACCAAGTTTTATTAGCTTTTATAAGAGCTTGTCCTAGTTTATAAGTTAAACATTCTTTTTCTTTTAAGGCTTCTTTATAATCAGGATAAGATTCCAAAGGAGGTAGTTTTAAAGAAGGATCTTTTTGTATTTTTTCTTGATAGATTTTTTGTCCTTGTTTGTGTTTATCTTTTATATAAGATAATACAAAAGGCATTCTTATATAACCTAGAAAAGTTTTAGAATTGACTATCATAGCTTGACCTAGTTTATAAGAGAGTTGGTTATGAATGCGGAATTTGGCCGAGTTAAAATCAACTGTGGTCGTCTTAATATTCGGGCTTAATATTTTTAGTAATTGTTTGTTTTGTAATTTTTTATTAATCAAATCTTGCTCTAAAATTGAAATTTCAAGTTGTTGTTTTTTTGTGGATAGAGAATTTAAAATATGTTTTAAAGAAAGATTATCCTCTTGTATTTCTCTTTTTTCCTGCGATAGTTGATTTTTACTTTGCTCCAACAATGAAATTGTAGATTTTAATGTATTTATTTGGTTTTGCAGAGGTGTTAATTTTTTTGGATCCATTACCGAACAATACTCATCTATAATCTCTTTATACCATTCTACAGGTGGCATAAGATAACCAAAATCTTGTTTTTTAGAAATATAAGTAGTTTGGTTACTTAAAATATCAAATTTAATTTGAAAATTTTGTATAGGTTTGCTTACAAGAAGAAATCCAACAATGTCACAAAAATTGTTATTTTTTGCTTTATCATGCCAACTATATGCATGATGATATAATTCTTCACATTTTTTTGTAGTATTTAACTTTATATATGTATTAGGTTTTATAATAAAATCCTTATGCAACTCAAGGACATTTATTAAAGAATTGGTTTCTTTTATAACACTATTTTGTAAATTACTAATCTCAATACTAGAATAATTCAAAACAAATTGATCTAGTTTTTGCCATTTTTCATCCCATGGGATATGATTGTTCCAAGTATGTAAAGCAATAATTTGATAATTATAATACTTATCCGGTATTTTTACAATATCACCTGTCTCGATTCTAACCACATCTTCACTGTATGAAAAGTTACTGTGATGTATTTTTTTTACATTCCCTCTAACGACTTCTAGTTCTTTTGCAGGTAAAAAATAGTATTCTTGAAGGAAGTGATTTACATTTTTTTGAGAAATAAAAAAAGATTTTAAATTTTTTATAATATTCCTACCCAACTCCCTCATAACAAAATCAAACTCATGAACCGTATCTCTTCGTTTCCCAAACTCAAATAAATTATGATGTTCATAATATTCATACATATCTATAAAATTAAATCCAAAATATTTTATCAATCCTCTATGAATATTAATAATAAATTTATTTCTTATATCATCACGATCAAAAGGAGTTATAAGAACAAGAATTATTTTTTTTAACTTATACAACTCTTGATAGTATAAAAATAAATTCCTATACAATATCTCTATTGGTTGTTGTTCTTTAGTACTTAAAACACTAATGCTATCATTGGTATTAGAATTAGTAATAATCAAAGCAGCAGTTTTTAAAACTTTTTGCCGCCTCACCAACTCACATAAATTTTGAATACTTGTTGTAGCTCCTACGGTATAATTATAAATAAAAATCTCATCCTTGGATGATGCCAAGCTACCCTGTTTTAAACCTTCTTGGATACCATTTTGCATAAAAATAGAACTTCCACCAAGTAGTACTATATTTTTTTTCAAAGTTTTGACCTTCTTTTTTTAAAAATTTTATACAAAAAATGAAGAATGCCAAAATATCTTTTAGTTATTTTATTTTTTATTTTATTTTGTTTTGTATTTTTTATAGTATTTGCATCATGCCAACGATAAGAAAATAAAATCTCTTTAGTAAATTTATATCTACCCAATTTAGAAAGTTGCAAATGCATAAACCAATCTTCCATAGGTGCTTTTGCTGTAAATTTCTCTATTTTTTTTAATTTTTCTGCACGAATTAAATAACCGTTTGGAATATAATTACCTTTTACGAGAGTTCGATAACTTCCAAATTTTTTCATATCTTTTGAAATTTTTTTCACCCTAGGGTGTTTATAGCAAAAATACTCCCAGAAAGTATTGTACCCTTCATTAAATTTAACAATATTTTGCTTAATATCCCAAGCTATGCGATTAGAATTGCAATCTATAATTTCACTATCTCCAACAGCCAACACTATTTTATCATCATGTGATATTATTTGATATAATATGCTTATTGCTTTTTCATTTTGAATCCTATCATCGGAAGCCAATAAATAAATATATTCGCCATTTGACAATTCAATCAACTCATTCAATGTTTCATAAATACCTTTGTTTTGTCTTGTCATTGAACTAAAATTAGAAAATCTCACTCTACATTTTTTTTCTAATTCGATTATTTTAAGCCAAGTTAAGTCAGAAGACCCATCATCTAAAATAATTAATTCTAAATTGCCATAGTCTTGACATATAACTGATTCTATACATTCTTGAATGTAATTTTGATGATTATAAGCAGGAATTAATATAGAAATCAGAGGTAAAGAGCTACTCATCGTACTGGTTAACCACCTCGATAACTTTAGAAACCTCCCATTCTTCCATAACAGGAGATATAGGTAAACTTAACACCTCATTATGAATTTGCTCAGTTATAGGAAAAGATAAATGATTCCACTCTTTATAAGCTTCTTGTTTATGAGGTGGTATTGGATAATGAATAATACTTTCGATTTTATTTTTACTCAAATAAGCTTGAAATTTATCTCTATTTTTTACACGAACAACAAACAAATGCCACACATGAGACATCTCATCTTGCATTCGCGGTAAAACAACTATCGGGTTTTTAATACCATTTAAATACCGCCTTGCTATTTTTCTACGCTCTTGATTGTCTTGATCCAAAAAAGCAAGTTTGACATTTAAAATCGCTGCTTGAATTTCATCAAGTCTAGAATTAAAACCTTTATAGATATTATGATATTTTTTATGTGAACCATAGTTTGATAATGCTTGCATTTTATAATACAACTCCTCATCATTGGTTGTGATACAACCACCATCTCCCAAACAACCTAAATTTTTTCCAGGATAAAATGAAAAAGCCGCAGCCTTTGAAAGGCTGCCAACTTTTTTCCCGTTTAATGTTGCACCGTGAGCTTGCGCTGCATCTTCAAATACTATTAAGTTGTATTTTTTTGCAATGGTGTAAATTTCTTCCATAGGTGCAGCTTGTCCGTATAAATGAACAGCCATAATAGCCCTTGTTTTTGGCGTAATTTTATCTTCAATTAATTTTGGATCAATATTGTAAGTCTCTATATCAGGTTCTACTAATATAGGTCTATAACCATTATCGCTTATAGCCAAAATTGTAGCAATATAAGTATTGGCTGGTACTATAACCTCATCATCTTGTTTTAATCCGGAAGCTTTTAACATAATTCTAAGCCCATCTAATCCATTTGCTACACCCAAACAATATTTTACACCACAGTAATTCGAGTAATTTTTTACAAATTCTTCATTTTTTTTACCATGAATATACCAACCACTATCTAAAACTTCCTTAATCTCATAATTAATTTTTTCTTGAAACCTACTGTTAATTTTATGCAAATCCAAAAACTTAATCATTTTTCTTACCTTTACTTTGGTTACTTTGTCCATAATAAGCATTATTACCATGTTTTCTATAAAAGTGCTTATTTAAAATAAATTTTGGGATGGCTTCTATAGAAAGGTTTAGGTTTAAAGTTAAGTAATTCATATAGGCAATTTGCTCAATTACTACAGCATTTTCTAAAGCTTTTTTAATGGTTTCCCCCCAAACAAAAACCCCATGTTGCTTAACTAAAATTCCTGGAATATCAAGAGCATTTCTACCTGCAATAGTTTCCAATATAACCTTCCCTGTATTTACTTCATAGTCTACCTCCACTTCTTCTTTTGTCAAGGATCTAGATACTGGAATATCACCAAAAAAATAATCAGCATGAGTTGTTCCGAGAGCTTGGATACTTTTTCCAGCTTGCGCAAATGCAGTAGCATAAGGAGAGTGAGTATGAATGATGCACTTTATTTCAGGATGTTGTCTATACAAAGCCAAATGAGTAGGTGTATCACTAGAAGGTTTTAGTTGCCCTTCCAATATTCTACCATCTAAATCTAGTAAAACTATATCATTGCTTGACATCTTAGAATACTCCACACCACTCGGCTTTATTGCAACAACACCTTGATCATTAATAGCGCTAACATTACCCCAAGTTAAAACAACTAAATTTTCTTTTACCAAGGCAATGTTCGCCTCTAATACTTCCTCTCTCAAATCACCCAACATTTTTAATTTCCTTTAATATTTTTTTTGATAGCCAATGTAAAACCTACACCTTCTCTCAATGAAAATTGCGGTCTCCAGCCCAATTGTTCAATTTTATCTGAATTTAAAGTTGAATTTTGAACAGTAGAATAACCTTCTTTTTCGATATCACTAGGTTCACAAAATTCAATTTTAACATCTGCTCGATCTGCCAATGCAACAGCATAATCTTTTAATGTAATATTAGATTCTTTATTTGCAATGTTATAGGCCTCTCCATTTTTTCCGTTTATCATTAAAAACATTAGAGCCGAGACAACATCGACAACATAACAATAAGATCTAGCTTGTATTCCTTTACTCTTCATAATTATATTTTTTTGTTCTAATGCGCATTTTAAAAATTGAACATCAGCCTTACTACTACTTAAATCAACAGTAGGACCGTAAATATATCCCAATCTTGCAATAGTAATATTTAATTCATATTCTTTTATAAAGGATTGGCACAGTGTTTCACATGCTCTTTTGCTCTCAGGATAACAAGATCTTGAGAGATTAAAATCAACTTTACCTATATCACTTTCGCAAAAATATTTTTTATTTTTTTGCATTTCACCATATACTTCTAAAGTTGACAAAAATATCATTTTAGATTTACGATAATTTTGCTGCATAAATTTTAATATATTTAAAGTTCCTATAAAATTTATACACATGGTTTCAACTGGATTTTTAGCATATAATTCAGGGTGAGTATTACTAGCCGCATGTAAAATATAATCTATATTCACATCTATATTTGGAATTTCTTTGCTTAGATCGCATTCAACTATATGCAAATTACAATAATTAGCATAACTACTAAATCTTTCAAAAGCTTTGCTTGAAAAACGTGTTACAGCATAAATATTAACATCATATTTAAAATATTCGTTTAAATACATCAAAAAATCAACAATACAAGATCCCACTAATCCTGTAGCCCCTGTTATTAAAATATTACTTGACCGTAGACTATCAAAACACTCCTTCTTAATAGTCTGAAAATTATTAATATAAATTTTATCTTGAAAATACACAATACCCTACTTTAACAATGCTTTAAAAATATCAATATCATCCATTGTTGTGATTTTAATATTTTTTTCCGAACCTATTGAAAAATAAATTTCTCCCCCTGTTTCTATCATCAATGTACATGTAGCAACAGAATCCTTAATACCCATTTTTTCCGCCTTATCATGAAGATCTTTCAGTGCTTTTAATGTTGCACCTTGAGGAGTCTGTGTTCTTTTCAGCTTTTGTCGATCATAAGTTTGTCTTGAGTTAATACCACCATCATTGCTAACTAACATTGCTTCATTGCAAGGTATTACAGATACCGCAGAGCCTTTTTCATTGATCACCCTAATAGCATCTGAAATAATCTCTTCTGAAACATTAGGTCTAATAGCATCATGTATTAAAACAATATCATCATCACTATAAAATTCTTTCAACTTCAAAATACCATTTTTTATAGATTCCTGTCCCGAATCTCCACCTTTTGTTATATGTCTTAACTTGGTGATTTTAAATTGCTTTGCATAACTTAATAATATATTCTCCCAACCATTTAACGAAACCACTACAATTTCATCTATCGCAGGATGTTTTTCAAATTTTTCCAATGTATATATAATAATAGGCTTATCATTAATACTCATAAACTGCTTTGGGATGGATTGATTCATTCTAGCACCTATGCCACCTGCTATAATCAAAGCTATATTCATTCTACAGTCCTCCTTTTTCTATATAATTCACTATTTTTTCTACTATACTTTCGGATGCATTTTTGCCATCTTTACTTATATAATATCTTTGTATAAATTCTTCTCTTGGTGTTTTATATACATCTTTACCCTCTAATACAACCTCTTTTATAAATTTCTCAATATCTTGTTTTAAATTCTGCTTTGTTTTATAACAAAATTTGTAAATTTCATTACCAAAATCATTTAATTTAATTCTAGTTGTAGACCCAACTGTATGGAATAAAGGCTTGTTAACTACCGTGTATTCGCCCATAAATGAACAAGAATCCATAATCATAGCATCAGAAGAAACAAAAAGATCTAAAAAATCACCAGGATAATATTGTCCATTTTCTAATTTTTCCCATTTATCATAATACGCCTGTTGTTTTTCTTTGCCCCATTTTAAGACCAATCTTGACTCTAAAACAGGATGCGGTCTAAATGCTATTTGAATTTCATCTTTAAATTTCAATGCCAATTCAAACATAAAATCATACAACTCATAAAATGCATTATACTGGTACATATCTTTTGGATGACCATCAGAGTAATGCGGTGCCCATATGATTCTTTTTTTAATCTTTGGCTGTGTTTTCCATACATCTTTAAAAATATGATTTTTATCAAAAATAGCATCAAGCTTTGGACTACCATTAACCAATACAGTATTTCTCCCTTTATTCTCCATTAATTCTGTTGCCATTTTCATGTGAATAGCAGTTGGTCTAAAATACATATCAACAGTATTGTTTAGTTCGAAATTTACTGTTTTTTCTTCTTGCATTACTGAAAAACCATAGTCGTTTAACACCGTCACTTTATCTAAAAAATTTGTTATATAAAAATCCTTATGAAAATGCATCTTATGAAAATCCGAATAAAAAATAATATCAGGATTGATTGTTTTTCTTAGATCGATATTTTTTTTAGTAGTAAAATCATAACCCATTATAGGATTATATCCTTTAGAAGATAGCTCATCATAAACTTCTTTAGCATACTTACACATCATAGTATATTCATATGCTGGATCTGGCGGAATAACTATAAAAATTTCAAATTTGCCATTTTTCTCTAAAGCTTTATATATATAATCAAAAATACACATATTGGGTCGTGCCACAGCAAGCAAACAAATTTTAAGCTTCCCTTTTTTATATTTTATTCTTAATTTTTTTCTATATTTATAATTTGCACAACTTTTTTTAAAACCAATTATCTTTGGTTTGATTTTAGCCCAAATTCTTTGAAGTAATAAAAAATTGACATTTATACAATTATTTTTTGATCTAATGCTCAAAAATGGCATTTTAAACATATAAATATTATAATTTGATGAATTTGGAATTTTAACTATATCCAAAATAGGAATTTTAAAAAAGCTAATTTTTCTCATTATATTTCTTCCTATCATCAAATTTTGCTGTCGGAAACACAAAACCACTTTTTTTTCGATATTCACAAATTTTTACTTTACATAGCCAATATATAACATGATGATTTGATCTCATATAAGAAAAAAATGGAAAATTAAAAAAATAATATGTCTTAATATTTTTAAAAAATTTAATTCTAAAAAAAGGAATATTAAACACTCTATATCTTGTTCCATATAAATGATGAAGACGTTTCACAATAGAAATGCTAAACATTTTAAAAGTTGACATTTCAATGAGATTATAAGGAATATATTTTAAACATTTTTGAATTTTCTCAAAAGTCAAAGATGAGTTTTTAATTTGCTTTAGAACATCTGCAGCTACTTTTTCTATACTACTATGGTTTTCTATGTAGTATTTATAACATTTCTCACCTTGAATTTTTTTACCATCTGAGGTATTTACCACCTCATTTATAATAGTTGAAAATTTTGAATATTTTATATCAAATCTTTCTTTCTGATCGACTAATACACCCACACAATATTCTTTAGAATCATACAACCAAAAGAAATCATCATCATTAATATCCTTAAAATCAAGTAGCACAACTACAGAAGGTAAAGCTAATGCAGCTGACTCTAGTATAGAAGTACCCATACCAAAAACGATATCAGCATTTTTTATTAAGTAATCATCTAATTCATTTCTTTCTATAGTTCCAGTAAATATAAATTCAATTTTATCCTCATAACCTTTACAAAAATTTTCAACCAATGTGCGACTTCTTCCATCTCCTATAATGTGAAATATTTTTTTCTTATTGGTATCGTATTTTGCATATGCTTTTATAATAGCAAATAAAGATTGTATTTTATCTGGCGCAAGTCGCGACAACCAACATAGATTTATACTATCTTTATTGATTATTTTTTTTTCTTGGTCCAATATTGTTTTCTCTTTAACCACAATTGGCCAATAGAGTTCTTTATCAAATTTTACACCATGGCCATTTAAACTATCTCTTGCTGCCCAATCGATAAAATTTACAGCGTTGTTGTCATACATCAACTTCATTATTTTGCTTGTTTCATTTTGCAAAAAAACAATATTCCAAGCACAAGGTAAAGTTTCGTAATGCCACAAAAAAATTTTGTTTTCCGGATGCATTTGTTTAAGCTGTATTATTCTAGTGCTATTTGTAATAATAATTGACTTTTCTTTTAAAGGAAAGTAAGGATACTTTTCATCAAATTTTAAAACTTCAACATGTGAATTATGTCTTAACAAAAACGACAAATATCCCTCGTGATAGTCCATAATATAAATTTTAACCAAATGTGCATATGGAGTAATTTGTTTAACCAATTCAGCAATACAAAAAGTACCACCACCTATATTATAAGCTGGCAACCAAAAACATATATTTTCATATCCTTCATTTTTTAAATCAATTATAATCTTTTGAACTGACATTATGACTCTTTTTTTCTAAATTATTTTTCTATTAACTCAATAATAAAACTATTTTTTAAAACTAGAAAACATATTCTTTTTTTAAAATATTCTGAATACTTTAACGGAGAAATAAGCTTTGCCCCTAACTGTTTAAAAATTTTTTGGGCTTTTTCTATATCCTCAACAATATAACCAAAGTGATACATTTTAATGCCATTATCAATCCAATGATTTAAAGTATTTGATTTTGATAAATTTTCCAAAAGTTCTAGTCTTGGTTGATTTGCTGCAATAATAAATTGCCCTCTTATTCCTTGATTTACATCAACAAAAGGATTGCTCTCCTTAAAATAACCAAGAAATTTATAACTGAAAAATTCTTTTTCGATATCATCACAAGCAACCCCTATATGATGAAACTCAAATAGCCCAAGTTCTTTTTTTAAATTTCTAGAAAAAATCCTAAAAACTTTATTTTCTAATAAAGGTTTTATTACACACATATAATGATCGTAGTCTGCATAGTGCTCAATCGCATCAAATATTTTATCATCTAATGTAAAAAAATTATTCAACTTAGACCTAAATTTTTCTTGAATTAACTCATGAAACTCAACTACAGGTTTATTATCAGCAATTGTTCTGCAATAAATTTCATTCAAATTTAACTTTTGAAAAGCAACTTCGAATATTAACAATATGCTTTCAAATGAAGCTAGCGATCCTTTTTGTAAAATCCATCTACCCCATTCAGCTTTTGAATGCTCAATATTATAAATAGATATCAATCCTTCTAGATTTCCATTTATTTTATTTTCAATTACAAAATAGTAATCGTTATCTTTTTCCATATACTGCTTAATCCATTCTTTTTGTTTTTGAATATCGCAGGATATTGGGTGAACATAACGAGTTCTCTCTAAATCTTCTGTCCGAATATGAACAATAAAGTCCGCATCGTCAGTATTAACCATTCTTAATCTATAATTTAAACCTTCTTGTATAATGTTTTTTTTCATCTAGCAATCTTTTTTTCTAAAAAATGAAATATTTTATTTAAAGTTTTCATCTCAATAATTTCATTCTCATCAAACATACATCCAAATTCTTCCTCTAAAGCCATAACAATTTCAATATGAGTAAAAGAACTCCATTGCATTGGATTATTTGCATTCTTGATTAATTCTTCTTTGGATATTTTTGAAATTTTCGAAATTATTTCTAATGCTTGTTCCATATCAATTTCCTTTTATTATAGTTTTAATAAAATCATTTGTGTTAGTATAGTTAAAAATACGTGATTCTACAAGATAATCCCGGAATTTATCTTTAGCAAATTTTTCTGCTGGCAAATTTCTTTCTCCTTTTCTAAAAAGAACTTTTAGTCTAGATACATTCGCTTTTTTTAACATTTTTTCTACACAGCCTAAAATTATTAAATCATCCAATCCTCTTCCTAATGCTCTACAACTAACAAAACATTCTTCTAATATCAATACTTCATCTTCTATATATCCCACACAAACACCTATAATTCCACTATTTGATAATCTATCTTCCAACTCAATGCTTGCAACTATATACCTATCATTCTCCATCCTATTTAAAATTTCACTTTCACTATAACGCATATAATTGAAGATAAATTGATTTGTCTTATTCGCAAGTTCTGAAATTCTTGAAGTTTGATTATAATTATCAAAATTATAAGTTATTAAGATATCAAGACTTTTTAAATAGTCTTCATTAGACATGGTATTTTTTATTTGCTCGCGCACCTCATTAGCCAATGTATCTTTCTGTCTGACAGAATCCTCAATATTACTACGTAATTTTAATAATCTAGGATAATTTGTTAAAATATTATATGTTTTGTTTGCATCACTCAAAGCTAAAATAAAATTACACGTATTAAATACAGATAAAACAGATAAAATTTCGCCAGGATTATCATCAATAAACAATACACTATCTACATTTATATTAAGCTTAGAAACTATTTTTTGAATAGACTTTGACTTACAATCCCAATTAGCCATAATATAAGAAAAATCATCAAGCTGTAAAGGAAAATCTTTTCTTGATACAAATAACTTTTTAACATCATCTAAATTATTTTTAGATGCAATTGACAAAAAGTAGCCTTCTTCTTTTTTCTTTTTTAGTGCTTCTTGTAATCTATAATGGCCAGAGGTCAATATAACTCCGTTTATACCATCTTCACCTAACACACCTTGATACAGCGTATTATCTAAATCTACAATTATTGCTTTCAAATTTGGCTTTAACAAGGCTGGAATATAACTTAAGCCCAATTTTTTTGCAATCTCCATGCACGCTTTATCGCTTAAAGATGTTCCAGTAAATTTCTCCAATCTTTTATTAAAAAATTTATTTCCTAGGTTATCTTTTATATCTTCCAAAGAGTAATAATAAAACCTCTTATTTTTAAATAGCTCAGAAGATACAGTAGAAACAAGCAAAACTGGCTTATAATACTGCTTCTGTAAAACTTCCAACCTTTGCAAAATAAAATTTTCAGCATTTTCCTCGTATCGGCTTAAATCAACCCAAAAAATAAGCATATCTGACTTATAATCTATTTCATTAAAAGAAAAAGAATCATCATAGCTACTATAGACAAATTCCGCATTTATTTTAGAATAAAACAAATAAGGCTGAATTACGCTTTCAAGAACTTCAAAAGAATGATTTCGATAAACAAATATCTTATATTCTTTTTTCAATGTATTTTCAAAACTAGACAAATCTGCTCTAGAATTTTCCGAAAAAACAAAATTTTGTATCTCAAATATATCCATTACTCACCTTTTTAAATTCACTATAATCATAAATATACTCATCAGGCATATAATACGAATCCGATAAAACCATTAATACTGTTTGTTTTTCAAAATCATACATTCTTTTCCAAGTCATATTATTTACAAAAAGTAGAGATTTTTTATTAAGTAAAAAATTCTGTTTTTTATTTTTGCTTTCAATATTTACTCTACATGAACCTACAACGGGAAACATTATAAATTTTGAAAAAATATTAGCGTGATTTCCTCTTGATTCTTTTATATTTCCATATATATAAAAAATTCTTTTTATAGGAAAATCAATACTAGTTTTTAAAATCCCCCCCCCCAGTTATGGCAAGTATATTACTATTTAACCTACTTTTAAATTCCAAGTAATCCGTATCATAATCATCAATATCATAATATTTAGAAGCGATCACCATTACAACACAGTCTTTCGAGAAGTTAGTAAACTCTCTCCAAATATTATTACCTATATAAAGCCCTTGACTAGGTTGATTTAGATGAATATGTTTTTGAATAATACCATTATCTAAAATAAAATCGCAACTTCCTTTTACGCATATCACAATTTGCTCTAAATCTTTATGTGCATGCTTTCCTCTTATCTTGTCTTGCTGATTGCCCCATATATAATAAACTCTTTTGATTTCAAAAGGTATATTTTTATTACTCTCTAAAGCCACCAAAAACCCATCATTCTGATTTCCTATGGCATTAAAGTCTATTATTTTATAAAATTCATCCATTAGTCTTCCAATATATGTTATACAAAAATCTAAAAAATAACTTAAATCGGTAAATATCATTTCTCTTTACTAGATTATATCTAAGTAATTCTAAATAATGATATAATTTTTTTGGATTTTGAATATAAGATTGAAATTTATTTATAATCAACAGATCATTTTTTTTTAAATCCTGTTTAATATTATCCAGCCAATCAAGATCTCGTTCAAGATAAGGTAAAGCTGTATTTTTCTTCTTTTTAATATTTAATTTTGAATTGCTTGTGTTATTTTGGTGAATTCTGTACAAAACAAAAGATTCACTTAATGTTATTCGTTTTCCAAAAAGTTCACACATAATAGCTATATAATAATCATGAAAATTGATATTTTTTGGAAATGGCAGTATTTTCTCTTTTAACACCTTATTTATCATCATAGTATTACCCATCACTCCACAAGGTCCAAGTATATGCCCCAAATCTTTTTTTAAGTTTATTTTGTATTGTTTAAATTTAAAAAAAGATTTATATAGAATTTTTTTATCCTCATCTATCATAATCAAATCACTATGACACATTATTGGTAAATTACATTTTTTTTCCATTTTGATTATTTCTTTCATTTGTTCTTCTAATTTATTAGGCAGCCAAATATCATCCTGATCGCTGAAGGCCATATAATTCTCACTACAACTTTGAAGAAGCTTTTCAAAATTCTTAATAAATCCCATATTTGTGTTATTCTGATAATATATAATCTTATCGGGATATAAATCCTTATAAGTTCTAATAATATCAATAGTGCTATCTTTTGAACAGTCATCACCTATATAAATCTTAATATCTTTATAAGTTTGATTTAAAATCGAGTCAATTTGCTCTTTTAAATATTTCTCACCATTATATGTGGCAAGCAAAATCGCAACTGTATTATTCATATTTTTTTAAATACCACTCTACTGTTTTTATTATACCTGTATCAAAATTCTCATCAGCTTTCCAACCAAGTTTATTTTCAATTTTACTAGCATCAATAGCATAGCGTCTATCATGTCCTGCCCTATCCTCCACAAAAGTAATTTGTGCTTTATAGCTAATATTTTTTGGTCTATATTGATCTAATAATTCGCATACTTTATAAGCAATCTGTAGATTTGTCCTCTCATTTCTACCACCAATATTATAAATATGACCTGATCTTCCACCATGAAAAGCAAGATCAATGCCTTTGCAATGATCCAAAACATACAACCAATCTCGAATATTTTTCCCATCTCCATAAATTGGGATTTTATTACCCGCCAATGCATTTCGTATGATTGTAGGTATTAATTTTTCATCATGCTGTTTTGGTCCATAATTATTAGAACAATTAGTAATAACAGTATTTAATCCATAGGTTTCATGATAAGATCTTACAAGCATATCAGAACTAGCTTTGCTAGCAGAATAAGGTGAATTTGGAGCATAAGGAGTATTTTCTGTAAAAAAACCGCATTCCCCTAAAGTCCCATAAACCTCATCTGTGCTTATATGATGGAATCTACAATTTTGATATTTATCTTTATATACAAATGGCTTCTCCATCCAATGTTTGTATGCTATATTTAGCAGATTGAATGTTCCATTTATATTTGTTTGAATAAAAATTTCAGGATTTTTAATAGAATTATCAACATGCGATTCTGCAGCAAAGTGAATAACACCTTGGATGTTATATTCTTCAAAAAGAAATTGAACCAGCTCTTGATTACAAATATCTCCTCTTATAAATTTAAATCTAGGATTATTTTGACACTCCTTTAAATTTTCCAATTTACCTGCATATGTTAAAAGATCAAGATTAATTAAAATGTAATCCTTGTATTTCTCTAAAAAATACGGCACAAAATTCGAACCAATAAAACCTGCTGTTCCTGTAAGTAATAAATTTTTCATAAAATATCATCCTTCTGCAATATACTTATGCATTTTTCCAAACTATCTTTCCAATGTGGAATTTCAATATGAAATTTTTCTTTAATTTTCTGTTTATTTAACACACTATAAGAAGGTCTTGGAGCTAATGCCAAAAAATCTTTACTTTCTATAGGTTTAATATTGCAATCTAATTGCGATAACTTCATTATCTCTTTTGCAAAATCATACCAACTAGCAATACCCTCGTTAGAATAATGATAAATTTCTGGTTTATCGTTTTGTATATATGGTAAAATATTTAAAATTACTTCAGCTAAATCTCTGGCATATGTAGGTGTCCCTATCTGATCATAGACAACATTAATCTCTCCCTTTTTTTTGCCAAGATTTCTTATAGTATGGACAAAATTTCTTTTATAATTACTGTATAGCCATGATGTTCTTATGACAATTGTATTTTTTGGGCTAATATCTACAATCACTTGCTCACCTTTTAGCTTTGACTTACCATAAACATTCAAAGGCTTTGCTTTATCATTCTCCTTGTAAGGAGTACAGCTTTTACCATCAAAAACATAATCAGTAGAAATATGAATAAAAGTTAAATTATATTTTTTAGTCAAATCAGCTATATTTTCAACACTATTATAATTAAGCATATAAGCTTCTTTCTGTTTGACTTCCGCTAAATTTACATCAGTATATGCAGCACAATTAATTATATAATCAAACTTATATTTATCAATAAAATATTCTAGTAAATTTTTATCTTGTATATTTATTTGTATTTTATCAAAAAAAAACATACTATATTTTTTTTTATACAAACTAGATAATTCCTGAAAAGTCTTTCCTAATTGACCATTAGATCCCAAGATAGCAATGCTTCTACTCATAATAATCCACATTATAATCAAAAAAATCTTGAATTTGCTCAAGTGTAGGCAAATACAGATCTTTATCAGAAATTAAAACTTCGGAATCATTTACACCCCAATCAATTTTTAACTGTGGATCATTATACAATATACCTCTTTCACTCTTTGGATTATAAAAATTATCAACCATGTAAGAAACTTTTGTAAAATCTTCTAATGCTATAAAACCATGCGCAAATCCACGAGGAACAAATAACAATATATTATCTTCAGCCCTTACTGTAATCTTGATATGTTTTAAAAAAGTTGGACTATCCTTACGTAAATCCACAATTACATCTAAAATTCTACCGCTAATAACATTTATTAATTTAGTTTGTGCAAAAGGGTGTATTTGATAATGTAAACCTCTTATAGTATTTTTTTTTGAGCAACTTTCGTTTTCTTGAACAAAATCTATATTTTTACATATTTTTTCTGTAATTTTTTTTTGGTGAAAAACTTCTGTAAAATATCCTCTATTATCAAAAAACAATTCTTTCTTTATTAATTTAACATCATTAAAATTCGTATCAAGTATTTGCATCAAAACTCATTTAAAATAAATATTCTCTGATATTTTTGCTAGATATTGACCGTACTGATTTTTTAATAAAGGCTTTGCTAGCTTTAGCAATTGCTTTTTGGTGATATATCCTTTATTGTAAGCTATTTCTTCTAAACATGCTATTTTTAAAGCCTGTCTTTTTTCTAATGTCTGTACATAAATATTGGCATCCAATAGAGAATCATGTGTACCTGTATCAAACCATGCATAACCTCTTCCCATAATCTCAACATTTAATCTTTCTTCTTCAAGATATATTTGATTTAACGTTGTGATTTCCAACTCCCCTCTGTCTGAAGGTTTTACCAGTTTTGCTTTAGCTATAACATCATTAGGATAAAAATACAAACCTGTAACCGCATAATTACTCTTTGGTTTTTCTGGTTTCTCCTCTATACTAATCACTCTACCTTGTTGATCAAATTCTACAACGCCATATCTTTCAGGATCGTTAACATAGTAACCAAAAACAGTAGCTTTAGAATTATTTTTTGCTCTTTCTACGCTGTCTAACAGCAAATATGATAATCCTTGACCATAAAAAATATTATCGCCTAGTATCAAACAAACATCATCATTGCCTATAAATTCTTCACCCAGCAAAAAAGCTTGCGCCAAGCCATCAGGGCTTGGCTGTTCCTTGTAACACAATGTAATTCCCAACTCGCATCCATCTCCTAGTAATTCTTGGAATCTTGGTAAATCTTTAGGTGTGGATATAATTAAAATTTCTTTTATTCCAGACAACATCAAAACCGATAATGGGTAATAAATCATAGGTTTATCATAAATCGGCAACAATTGTTTACTAGTACCTTTTGTTATTGGATAGAGCCTAGTGCCACTTCCACCTGCTAAAATTATACCCTTCATTACAACTCCTTATATAAAAACTACCTACACACTTCCTATTGCATAAAGTTGTATAATGCCTGCTATTTTTTCATTTCGAGTGACAACTATTTCTTTGATTTTATGTTTTAGCATAAGCTCTTCTGCTTCACTTGCCATGGCATTTGCTTCTATGGTTTTTGGACTCTCACTCATGATTTCTTTGGCTTTAAAGTCAAATCTTGGCTTATCATTTGCTCTTAATGCTCTTCTTAAATCTCCATCCGTGATAATCCCAACTAATTTTTCATTTTCAACAACTATACAAAGTCCCAATTTACCACTAGTCATCACATCAACTAATTCATTAAAATCACTATTAGGGTTGACTATAGGTAGATTATTTGATACCATCAAATCACCCACCCTAGTTAAAAGCTTCCTACCCAAGCTTCCCCCTGGATGAAATAAAGCAAAATCATCAGGTCTAAAATTCCTTGCTCTCATCAAAGCTACTGCTATTGCATCACCCATCGCTAAAGTAGCCGTGGTAGAAGAAGTTGGAGCTAGTTGAAGCGGGCAAGCTTCTTTTTTTACTGCTATGTTTATAAAAATATCTGCTTGTTTAGCTAAAGTGGAGTTTTGATTTCCTGCCATAACAATTAAAGGAATTTTTCTCTTTTTAATCACTGGTATGAGCTTTAAAACCTCTTCAGTTTCTCCTGAATTTGAAATAGCTAAAAGCACATCCTCACTTGTAAGCATACCAAGATCTCCATGTAGTGCTTCACCTGGATGCATAAAAAAGCTCGGGGTACCTGTGCTAGCTAAGGTCGCAGCTATCTTAGCTCCTATATGGCCTGACTTACCCATACCACTTACTACACACCTGCCTTTAATAGACAAAATCAACTTAACCGCTTTACTAAATTCCTCATTTAAGGTGTCACATAAGTCTAAAATCGTTTTTGATTCTATCTCAAAAACTTCTTTAGCTATTTTAATCGCATCTATTTGGCTCATCTAAATTCCTATATATTTAACACTACATTAGTTGCAATAGCTATTTGGTATAAAATTTGTGTTAACATGCTAAAAATTTGTAAATTTTGACTATCTACTTCTGGCAAAACTAAAATTGAATCTCCTGCTTTGATATCTACTGAACTTCTACCACTGTATTTAGTTGCTTTACCATTAGCATTAATCACTAAAACCCTTGATATATCAGCTCTATCGCTAAAGCCACCCGCTAAGTTGATATAATATCTTAATTTTTCTTTATCCATATACACAAATGCACCTGGTATAGAAACTTCACCTTGAACTAAAACAAGATTATTTTTACTAGGTACATTTACTACATCACCTTCTTCTAATACTATAGAATTATACGCTTTGACATTATCTATAACGATTTGTCCTTTTGGTTGAGCTTGCTTTGCACGTGCAATAAATTCTAAAATCGTCTTAGCTTGAGTAGCTCTAATACTAGCTTGCTCAGCATTAACTGAAGAGCTTGTTAGAGCTAGCGTTTCAAGCTCCTTAAGTTGAGCCTCAATAAGCTGTTTTTGAGTAGCTGCTACGCTTTTTCTAAAAACCTGCAAGGCGTTGATGTTTGATTGATCATTAACTGTAATCATTTTAGCAAGTTCAGCTAAAGTTGTGCCTTTTTTTATTACCATAGAATGCAACCCGCTATGCTCACCTTCTATGCTAATGCTAATATTTTGCGCAGTATAATCAGGTCTAAACTCTATCTCATCGCCATTGTATAATTTCACACCTAAAAACTGCTTTTTACTATACGCATCTACATGTAATTTATGATCATCTCTATAGCTTTTTACCACAGCATTAGTTACTATAGGTTTAGCTCCTGCAACTTTGGCTATATCTTCTAAATTTAAAATATCATTACTGAGCTCAAACCTAAAAGGTTTTTGCACATCTCCTTCTACAAAAACATACTTTTGCACACTACCCACTAAGATCACATCACCCATTCTAAAAGGAAAAAGATCAAGCTGACCCTTAAGTAAAAAATCATACAAGTCTACCTTTTTAATGACTTTATTATCTCTTAAAATTTGAATATCTCTAAAACTACCATATTCTAAATTAATTCCACTTGCTTTATCTAAATACTGTATAATAGAATCCGAACTTAGTCCTTGATAAAGACCTGGTTGATTCACATTTCCTGTAACAAAAACTGATACATTTTGATAAATATCCATATCTGCATATACATAGACATTGCTTTTATAGATTTTATTAATAGCTTTTGTAATAACTTGAACCAAAGCACTATTTTTCACACCCAAAAGATTAATCGCACCTACTTTTGGTATAAAAATATTTCCTTGAGAATCTACTGTTAAGGTTTGTATAAACTCTACTGCGCCCCAAATTTTTACATTAATCCTATCGCCTACTGCTAATTTATAATCAGGATTATAAACATGTTGGGTAAATTTAGTAAAGTTTCCGTTAAACAAATGCGCACCAAAAACTTTAGTTATCGGAGCTTGAGTTTGATTAAAATCACTTTGGTTGTTATCATAATTTATAATTTGTGGCTCTAAAGATGGAGCTAATGGTCGATTTTGAATTTTCGCAATTTGAGAAACATCTACTGCAGAAAATAAAAACAAAGGTAAAAGTAAAAGTAAAAATATCTTTCTCATTAGTATCTATGCTCCTCTATAATCATTTTAATAAATTTAACAATTCCATAAATCAAAGATAAAATCACAAAAGCTGTGAGTATATTATACAAAACTTCTGGATATTTAGCACTTTGAGGTAAGCTTGGACTTTGAACTATAACCACCTGCTTTATCTTTCTTAAGGCCTCTATCCTAGCACTCTCATAAGCTTTTAATGCAGCTGTGTAAGCACTTTCTGCAAAACCTGCTTCTATGGTTAGATCTTGGAATTTAGCTGCAAGATCGTTGAGTTTTTGAGAGGATTTTGGGGATGAAACTTTGGATTTTTCTTTTTGAAGTTGTTTTTTTAAGGCTGTGATTTCACTTTTTATAGTAACAATTTGTGGTGCATTATCGTTTATATAACTTTGCATCATTAAAAGCTCAGCTTCTTTGGCTGCTATTTTTGATTCAAGTTCAGCTATGAGTTTTAGAGTGCCCTCTGCTTGTTTGAGTGGATCAAATACTCCATATTTGTTTTGAAAAGCTAAAAGCTCATCTTTAGCCTTTTGATATCTTTTTTTAAACTGCAAAAGTTCTTCTTCAGCAAATTGCATTTGATCTCTTGCGGCTTTGTGTGAAATTTCATTGATAAATTTTTCACTTTCTTTAACTATAGTTGAAGCTATCAAATGTGCACTTTGTGGATCAAAACCTTCAACTTCTACACGCAAAAGCCCATTAGCTGAGTTTTCTTGAGTAATTTTAACACGGTTTTGATAATACTTTAAAAACTCTTCCTGATTGGCTGATGAGGAAATACTATAAAAAAAATCAAGTTTTTGTTTTTGATATAACTCATGAATTTGAACTTTTTCTTCTAAGATATTTAACATATCTAAAGAATGAATATAAGATTTTAAATAATTAATATCCTCGCTTGAAAAAGAATTATTAGTCAAAAATGCGGCAATTCCAGTAATAGCTCCGCTATCTCCTGTGGTTGATTTCACACTTAAAACACTTTCACTCACATAGCGATTTGCTGCTATAAAAATATAATAAAATACAACAAATGCTGTCAAAATCAATACTATTTTAAAAGAATTAAATATTTCTAAATTTTTAAGTTTTTTTAATAACTCATTTTGCATTTATTTTTCCTTGATACACCGCTATACCCTCATCTACATCATCATATATAGTAGCTTGTCCATCTTGCATGAATATAATTTTATCACACCATTGTTTAATTTCAGCTACATTATGCGAAACCATGATAACTTTTGACTGGCTTAGCTTTTCTTTATAGATTTTAGAGCTTTTTTCTCTAAATTTAGGATCTCCCACAGCACCTGCTTCGTCAATTAAATAATAATCAAAATCAAAAGCCATACTTAAGCCAAAAGATATTCTAGCGCTCATACCAGCTGAGTAAGTATTCATAGGCTCATCGAAAAATTTTCCAAGCTCAGCAAAATCTTCAACAAATTTAATCTTTTCTTCTAAAGCCTTTCCTTTATAACCATATACTCTAGCTACAAAGCGTGCATTATCTCTTGCTGAAAGTCTATGTTGAAACGCACCTGCTAAGCCTAGAGGCCAAGATAGTTTTTTATTAGTTATAATCTTACCTCTATCAGGAAGCAAGGAGCCGCTTAAAAGTTTCATTAAGGTTGATTTTCCGGCACCATTGCGCCCCATTAAACCTATACTGCAATTTTCAGGGAATTCAAAACTTAAGTTTTTAAAAACATAATGCCTTCCACCATTGCGTAAAGGAAAAGATTTTGTTAAATTAACTAATTTTATCATCGCACCGCTATCAGCTTTTCTCTAGTAAAATAATAAAAAAACAATCCCAAAAACAAAATCACACTCAAACATGTAATAGGATAATAGTAATTATAATCATCAAGTAATGGGTAATTTTGAAAAAAATTATATTTTAAAAGTTCCATAATATGTAAAAGTGGATTATAATATAAAATATCCAAAATAGGTTTTGGAACTATCCATATAGGAAATACCACCAAAGCTGTCCAGTATAAAACTATATTTAAATAATTTAATGCCATTTTTAAAGGCTCTGCAAAATGCCCTGCTATAGCAAAACACATTCCCATAGCAAAGCCAAATACCACAAGCAAAAAAAGCGAAAACATCACTTCTAAAAAATGCTTAGGTATAACTTGCATATGCAAAAACCAACCTGCTAAAAACATTACACAAATAAAAATAGTAAAATAAATACAAAACTCAAGCAATGCTCTTGCGATAAAAACATGTATAGGGCGAATAGGCTTATAAGCAAAAAGAGTTAAATTTGATCCTATACCATTTAAAAGCTGAGTAATAATACTTCTAAACATAAAAAAAGGTATAATTCCTACTGCTAAAAACAAAAAGATAGAAACACCTTCAGGCATGATTTGATGATGAAACTCTCTAATAAGTGTGATTATAGAAGTAATCACTAAAATTACCATCATAGGTTCTCCGATTACCCAAAAATAGCCCAAATATTTATTAATACCAAATCTTGTCTTTAACTCTCTAAAAAAAAGAGCATGTATGACATTAAACATATTTTTAGCAAACCTTTTTAAATTTTCAAAATTTTTATATTATACTTTTTTATCTTATATAATATTTAACAAGGTTTAAAAATGAAAAGAAATTTTTTTGAGGAATTAGAAAAAATTTTATATCATAAAGATATTTTCAAAAAGATTGAATTATTTAATGAGTTTTATGAAAATTTTAAAGCTAATTTATATGATTTTAATCATTCTCATGAAGCGATCATTTGTGAAAACTCACAAGTTAAAATCCTTCATCCTATGAAAATAAGGCGTCCAAAAGAAGCAAATAGTACTTTATCTTTAGCTAAAATATTACATTCAGTTGCACATATAGAATATAGTGCTATAAATTTGGCCTTAGATGCTAGTTATAGATTTAAAAATTTGCCATTGAAATTTTATCAAGATTGGCTTGAGGTAACTGATGAGGAAATTAAGCATTTTTTACTTTTAGAAAAAACTTTAAATGAACTTGGTTTTAAATATGGAGATTTCTATGCCCATGATAATCTTGAAAAAGCCTTATTTTTAACCAAAGATAATCTTGCTCACAGAATGGGCATAGTGCATAGAGGACTTGAAGCAAAAGGACTTGATGCCAATCCTTTTGTCTTAGAAAAATTAAACACAACTAATCATCCTATAAAAAGTTTATTTGGTGAAATTTTTACCATTATATTAAATGATGAGATTAAACATGTAAATAAAGGAGATTTTTGGTGGAATTATGCAAAAAATGAAAATGATGATTACCTTGATCTTTGCGCCAAATATAAAGAATTTAATCTTTTAGGAAAAGTATATAATAAAACAGCTAGAATACAAGCAGGGTTTAACGAAAATGAACTTCAAAAATTAGATGATTTTTATAATAGAAAATAAAGATGGTGGTTAGAGGCAGAATCGAACTGCCGACACGCAGATTTTCAGTCTGCTGCTCTACCGACTGAGCTATCCAACCACTGAATTGAAGTTGTAATTATACAATAGTTTTTTTAAAAAAAGTTGAAATTTGCATAAAAATGCAAATTATTCAGCAAAAGCTCCAAATTTAAAGATTTTTTGCATTCTTAATGCAGCTAATTCACGTTTATCGTATTGTTCTAACTCTTCTATAGCTTTTAAGACATAATCACTCAAATTTTTTATCGCCTTTTCTTTATCTCTATGAGCTCCACTTATTGGCTCTTCGATGACATCATCTATTAAACCTTGGGTTTTTAAATCATCAGCAGTTACTTTCATCGCCTTAGTAGCAGCTTCACTTTTTGATGGATCATTCCATAAAATAGCAGCACAACCCTCAGGTGAAATCACAGAAAAAACTGAATTTTTCATCATAGCAAGTTTATCAGCTACTCCTATAGCTAAAGCACCACCACTTCCACCTTCGCCTATAACTACTGCTATAGTGATTGTTTTAAGGGCACTTAACTCATATAAATTTCTAGCTATAGCCTCACTTTGACCACGCTCTTCAGCACCCACTCCTGGGTAAGCACCTGGAGTATCTACTAAAAACAATACCGGTATGTCAAATTTTTCAGCCATTTTTGCTACTCTTAGAGCTTTTCTATAACCTTCAGGATGAGGCATACCAAAATTTCTATGAAGCTTATCTTTAGTACCTCTACCTTTTTGCTCACCTATAACAATAATTTTTTTCCCACCTATATAACCTACATAACACACAATAGCAGGATCATCTCTAAAAGCACGATCGCCATGAATTTCATAAGCGTCACTTAGTATAGCTTGAATATAATCAAGCGCATAAGGACGATCAGGATGTCTTGCAAGCTGTAAGCGTTGGTAATCGCTTAAATTTTTATAAACTTTTTGAGTTTCTTTTTCAAGGTTTTTTTCTAAAATTTTTACTGCTTCATCATCGCCTTTGATTTTAGCATTTGCTAAATCCTCATCAATTTGCTGAATATTTTTTTCAAAATCTAAATAAGAAGCCATATTAATCTACTTTTTTGAAGATCACACAACCATTTGTTCCACCAAAACCAAAAGAATTGCTCATTACTACATTAACTTCGTTTTTTCTTGCAGTATTTGGTATATAGTCAAGATCACAATTTTCATCTGCTACGATTTGATTGATAGTTGGCGGTAATACACCTTGATCAAGCGCCATTAAAGAAATAACAGCTTCAATAGCACCAGCAGCACCCAAGCAATGACCTGTTTGACCTTTTGTAGAACTAACTAAAGGAATTTGATCTTTGAAAAGTTCTTTAATAGCTGCTGTTTCATTTTTATCATTTACTGGAGTAGAAGTTCCGTGTGCATTAATATAATCTACTTTTGGATTTCCTGCCATTTTTAAGGCTTTTTTCATAGCACGCAATGGCCCTTCTAAAGTAGGTGAAGTGATATGATGTGCATCTGCACTTTCGCCAAAACCTACCAACTCAGCATAAATTTTAGCTCCACGCTTTTTAGCAGCCTCATACTCTTCAAAAACCAAAGCACCAGCACCTTCACCCATCACAAAACCATCTCTTTCTTTATCAAATGGTCTTGAAGCCTTAGCTGGATCATCATTTCTAGTAGAAAGAGCTTTCATAGCAGCAAAGCCACCTATACCTACAGCACAAATAGCTGCTTCAGCTCCCACTACAAGCATTTTATCTGCATTGCCTAAAGCTATGCTTTTATAAGCTTCGCCTATAGCATGAGTTCCTGCTGCACAAGCAGTTACGCATGAGATATTTGGTCCTTGCAATCCATGCTCGATTGAAATAATCCCACCAAGCATATTAACTAAAGCTGATGGTATGAAAAAAGGAGTTATTTTGCGTGGTCCACGCTGTGCGCAAGTAACGGAATTTTTTTCTATATTTGGTAAACCACCTATACCAGCTGCTGAAACTACACCAAATTCTTCTTTGTTTAAAGTTTCATCAAATTTAGCATCTTCCATAGCTTCTCTTGCTGCTTTAATACCAAGTTGTATAAAACGATCTATCTTCTTAACCTCTTTAGCATCACAGACACTTAAAGGATCAAAATTTTTTACTTCAGCAGCAATTTGCACTGGAAAATCAGTGGTATCAAAAAGGGTGATTTTATCAACGCCACTTTTGCCATCACAAATTGCCTTAAATGAGCTATCTTTGTCTAAGCCAAGAGCATTGATCATTCCTATACCTGTTACTACAACGCGTTTCAAACCGCACTCCTTATTAAAAATTAAAATTATTTTTGAAGATTTTCTATATAATTAACAACATCTTCAATTTTTACTAGTTTTTCAGCATCACTGTCTGGAATTTCCACATCAAATTTTTCTTCTAAAGCCATAACTAATTCAACAACATCCAAAGAGTCAGCACCCAAATCTTCAATGATTTTAGATTCCATTTTAACTGCATCTTCATCAACACTAAGTTGCTCAACAACTACTTTTTTTACATCATCAAAAATTGCCATTTTTATCTCCTAGTTTAAAAAATTAAAACGCATTTTACAATAAAAAAATAAATTTCTTGTTTAAAAAGTTAAAAATTAAATATTATTACGAAAAATTTAATTATCTGTGTTTAAATAAAAGCTTAAATTTTAGCAAAGGAAATTTATGCTTTTGGATAAACTTATAAAAGAAAATAAAAAAATTTGGGAGCAATACATCTATCATGAATTTGTAAAAAAACTTCAAAATGGTACTTTAAAAAAAGATACATTTTTGTTTTATCTTAAACAAGATTATATTTTTTTAAATAATTATGCAAAATGCTATGCTTTGCTTGCTTTAAATGCAAATAATGCTAAAGAAATTCAATTTGCCATTAAAAATCAAAACTACACTTTAGAAGGAGAATTGGAACTTCACAGAAGTATTTTAAAACTAGGCATTAATGTAGAAAAACTTGACTATAAAGATGAAAGTTTAACTAATATTGCTTATACAAGATACTTACTAAGTGTGGGACAAAATGGAGATTATTTGGATATGCTGTGTGCTTTGAGTGCTTGTGCTATAGGTTATGCATATATAGGGGAAGAAATTTATAAAGGACTTAATGAAAAAAGCTTAGAAAATCATCCTTACAAAGAGTGGATTTTAACCTATGCAGGTAAAGAATTTCAAGATGAAATTAAAGAATTTAAAGACTTTTTTAATTCTTATGCAAATAGCATTAGTGAAGAAAAATTTAAAAAATTAAACGAAATTTTTTATACTACTATAAGACTTGAAACGGCCTTTTGGCAACACTCTTTAGAGCAAAAAATGGAAATTTAATCATCATAAAGATGATTAAATTATCAATTTAGTAATATTAATCCCTACAAAAGCGATCAAATACGCACATAAAGATGTAAATATAAAAAGATACCATGCATATTTTTTATTTCCCGCTTCTTTAGCAAAAACTATAGTTGCTGCAAAGCAAGGATTATAAATCATAACAAAAAGTATAAAAGCTACTGCTGTGTTAAAAGGGATGTTTTCTTTTATAGCTTCTTGTAAATTTAAACTTGTCTCATCAACTTCATCACCTAAAGAATAAAGCACACCCATAGTAGAAATCATCACTTCTTTAGCCGCTAAACCACTTACCAAAGATACACTAAGTTTCCAATCAAAGCCAAGTGGTGCAAAAATAGGCTCTATTGCTTTGCCAAATTGTCCAAGATAACTATTTTCTATCTGAAACTCTTGAGTTAAAGCATCTTGAGTATTATTTTCTTGTGCAGGAAAATTACTTGCAAACCAAATAAGCAAAGAAGCTATTAAAATAAATGTTCCTGCTTTTTTTAAATACATTTTGGCTTTGTTAAACACCATAAACCATACCAAATTCCAATTTGGCATTCTATATTTTGGCATTTCCATTACAAAAGGTTCATCTTGTCCTCTAAAAGCGCTCATTCTTAAAATCTTAGCTGCAATCAAACCCAAAAACGCACCCAAAAGATAAATCCCAAAAAGATAATTTCCCGCCACATCAGTAGGAAAAAACACTCCAACAAAAAGCACATATACAGGAAGTCTTGCGCCACAACTCATAAAATTAATAATAAAAAGAGTTAATAGTCTATCTTTTTTATTTTTTAAAGTTCTTGTAGCCATAAATGCAGGTACTGAACAGCCAAAACCCGTGATTAAAGGGATAAAACTTTTACCATGTAAGCCAAATTTGTATAAAATTCCATCTAATAAAAATGCAACCCTAGCCATATATCCAGTTGTTTCAAGCAAGGCTATACCAAAAAATAAAATCATAATATTTGGTAAAAAAGTTATAACCGCACCGACTCCACCTAAAACACCATCAGCTAAGGCTGAAGCGATAAATTCATTGCTAATATTATTTTTTACCATATCACCTAAATTAGCAAAAAACATTTCTATATAATCCATAGGGATTTGACCTAAAGTAAAAGTTAGTTGAAATAAAGCCCACATAAAAAACAAAAATATAGGAATTCCTAAAAATTTATTGATTAAAATAGAGTCTATTTCTTTAGTATGATTTTTATACTTAACACCCTTACTTAAAACTTTAACACATATACCATTTGCAAAAGCAATCAGTTCTTCTTTAAAAATACTTTCCATATCTTTGCTATGATATGCCATATAAATTTTTTCTAAAGCTTCATCAAGTATTTTTCTCAAAGCGTGTGAAATGACTATATTGGCTTCATTTTTAAGTAAAGCAAGCGCCAAATCTTTTGTAGAAAAATCTAAATAAGTAATTTCATTTTGATTTAAAAATTCACTTATTTTTGCAAGTTCTTCTTCTATGATATCACTATAAACACGCTCTTTAGCTTCAAATTTAGCTTCATGGGTTGAAATGATTAAATCCAAAAGTGCATTTAGATTTTCTTTAGTTTTAGCGCACACGCCAAGACAAGGTGTATTTAGAAGTTGGGATAAAATTTTAAAATCTATACTAAAACCTTCATTTTTAGCTTCATCTTGCATATTTAAAGCCATAATCATTTTGATTTTAGCTTCTATTAAAGATGCACTCAAAATCAAATTACGCTCTAAATTTGTAGAATCAAGCACATTTACCACAAGATCAAATTTACCCTTTTTTAAAAAATCTTTTGTAATTTTTTCTTCTTCGCTATAACCATCTAATGCATAAGTTCCTGGTAAATCTATAAATTTAAACTCATAATTTTTATAAATTAATCTAGCCTCAGCCTTTTCAACCGTAACACCACTAAAATTTCCAACTTTCATATTAGCCTTGCAAAGTGCGTTAATTAATAAACTTTTACCAACATTTGGCTGACCTACTAAAGCAACGATGATTTCTTTCATTAAAACTCTTTTGAAATTTGTATTATTTTTGCTTCACTTGAGCGTAAAATCACGCAAGTTGTATCAAGTTCTACCATAATAGTAGAATTTGCTATAGAAGAGCGAATTTTTTTAACTTTTTTGTTTTTTGCAAAACCAAAACTAAAAAGTCTTGCTTGGAGTTGTTTATCTGCTTCAAAGCCTACTATAAAGGCTTCTTCATTGTCTTTTAATGTATCTAAAGTCATGTTTTTCCTTACAAAAACTAAGATAAGACATTATATAAAAAATTCAATTATTTATTTTTTAAAAAATAAGCAATCTCAAAAAATGAGATTGCTAGAAATCAAAATCATTTAGATTTTCTAAATTTTGAAGCTTTTTGACTAATTCCTCAGCCTTTTCTAAAGAAAGTGCTATGCTAGCATTAGAAAGAAATTTATCTTTTAATTCATCAAAACTTAAAGGATTATCAAAATTTCCTTTATTTATAAACACATCTTTTTTAATTACTCTTCCATCATTTAAAACAGCTTCTAAATGTCCTGGAAAGTATTTAGGGAAACCGCTAGATTTTTTCTTCTCATAGCTAATTTTTTTAGCAAATTCTATTAGTTCAGCTCTATTTAAATTTTCATAAGATTTTAAAGTAATTTTGCCATCAAAAAATGCCAAGGCCATTAAAAAAGGCATGGAAAATTTGGCCGCATAAGCACTTTGTGGAGTGTATTTTGCTTCTATTGGATCACAAATAAATGAAATTGGTACTTCATCTACAAAGCAATGCAAACTTTTGATATCTTGCGCTTTTAAGCCATCGTTCCTTAAACTCATAGCACAATCAATAAGCCCATGTGCAAAATGACAACTTGGATAAGGTTTTAACGAAACTTGCATTACTTGCCAAATTTCATTCAACCCCTTACAAAGTTCATTTTTATCACATTCATCTTCTAAGCCAAAAGTTCTAAAGATATTATCCCTTCCTTCAAATATACTCAAAGGACCGCTCATATTAGCTTTTGCGAAATTTGCTACTAAAATTCCATTTTTCAAAGCATTAGCTATGTGTAAAACTTTAGAATTAGAACCATTGGATAAAAACTCATTTACCCCACTTGCAAAACTTCCTGCTAAACCTAATGCATTAATGATTTGATCTTTGTTTAAATCAAGCAAAACACAACTTGCAGCCACACTACCAAAAATTCCTGCTATAGCTGTAGTATGAAAGCCGCATTTGTGGAAACTTCCTTTGCTTGCTATACCCACTCTAGCAGCAATTTCCCAACCAATAATAAAGGCTTTTAAAACTTTCTTTCCATCTTTATTTACGCTAAATCCATAAGTTAAACAAAGCGGGGTTAAAATAGCACTAGCGTGCAAAATAGCTTCAGTATGAGTATCATCAAAATCAAGGGCATGCGCTGCAATAGCATTTACCATCGCAGTATAAATTACATCAAGCTTTTTATCCCCACTCCAAATTTTTTCACTAGGATTTACGCTTAAAGCTTCAAAAGCCTTAGTTGCATTTAAAACACAAGCTTCATTTTTAGCAGCTAGGGCTGTTCCTAGTGCATCAAGCATAAGCTCTTTTGCTCTTTGTTTTACTTCACTAGGAATAGCTTCATAGTCTAAATTTACGATAAATTCGGCTAGTTTTTCACTTAAATACATTTTTTCCTACTTTAGAATTTGTGCATTAGCGATTTTTTCTAAGAACTCATCAACTAATTTTGGTGCATAACCTACATAAGTTGTAGCATCCATTAAAACATCAATGTCTTTTTCACTTAAAACCTTACTTACACGCTCATCTTCAAGTAAAACAACTTTAAAAGTTTTATGATTTTCTATACCTCTCATAGCATTTTCATAAACAATTTCATGTGCATGTTGCTTACCATAATGATCACTCAAAGCAAACATTACACGTTCTGCTAACACAAAGCCATTAAGCGTATCAAGATTTTTTAACATTTTGTCTTTTTTAACTTCTAAATCATCAAAGACAAATTTCATATTTGCTAATACCACTGAAAGCATTAAAAATGCTTCTGGTAAAAGCTTCCATTCCATTTTCCAAACTTGACCATCTCTTTCATGCTCATGTCTTTCTATATCGCTTAAAATTGCAATATTAGCTCTTAGGGCATTACTTACAGTCACTGCGTTTTCACTTACTGCGGGATTTCTTTTATGAGGCATAGTAGAACTTCCTACTTGACCTTTTCCAAAAGGCTCAGCAATTTCATCGATTTCATTATGAGCTAAGATTAAAAGTTGATGTGCAATTTTGTTAAAGGTTGCGTTGATATTACCTAAAACATAACCAAGCTCAATAAAACGATCTCTTGCTGGTTGCCATGAGATGTCAGGAACCTCTAAACCTAAACTTTCTAAAGTAAGTTTTTCTACTTCATTAGCCTTGTCACTTAAGCTTGCTTTAGTTCCCACTGCACCTACGATTAATCCTACATATAATCTTTTTTCAAGTTCGATAATTCTTTCATAGTGACGATTAAGCTCACTTAGCCAAATTGCAACTTTGTGTCCAAAAGTTATAGGTAAAGCTTGTAAAGCTAAAGTTCTTCCCATCATTGCAGTGTTCTTATGCTCTTTTGCGATTTTTGCTAAATTTTTAGCTATATCTTTTAAATCTTGTTTGATTAAAGCCATTGCTTCTTTAAATTGTAAAACTATGCCTGTGTCAATGATATCTTGTGTTGTTACACCAAAATGCACATATTCGCCAAGACCATTTTCACAAGCTTTTTCCAAACCTCTAACAGTAGGCACTAAAGGGTGTTTAGTCTTTTTAAACTCAGCAAAAATAAAATCCATATCCATAAATTTATAATGAGCCTTTTTAGCTATTTCTATAGCTGCTTCATTAGGGATAATACCAAGTTTTGCTTGAGCTTTTGCCAGGGCAGCTTCTACATCAAGCCATTTTTGAATTCTATTTTCTTCACTAAAAATAGCTCTCATTGCAGAGGTGCTCCAAGAATCTTGAAGCAACCTCATATCAAATACACTCACACCCATGTTTTATCCTTTAAAATTTATTTTTTCAAATGCTTGTTTTAAATCAGCAATCAAATCCTTACTATCTTCAAGACCTATATGAAATCTCACAAAAGGACCTCTAGCGCTCCAATCTGTTGCCGTTCTTGGCGGAGTAGTAACAGTAGCTAAACTCTCATATCCACCCCAACTTGCACCGATTGAAAAATACTCTAAATTATCTACAAACAAAATAGCTTGTTCTTTAGAAATGCCATCTGCAAATTCAATCGTTACCATACCATTAGCACCTTTATGATCGCGCATAAAAACTTCATAGTTTGGATGAGTTTTTAATTTTGGATAAAAAATTGTTTTAACTTCTTTTCTACTTTGTAAAAACTCTACTACCTCATCTGCACTTTTTTCATGAGCCCTCATTCTTACATCTAAAGTTCTCATACCACGAAGCACTAAATAAGCATCATCAGGACTTGTAGTAAATCCTAAAGCTTCTGGTAATTTGTCAAAATTTTTCCATTCTTTTTCATTAATCACTACTATACCCATAGTAACATCTGAATGCCCGCTTAAGTACTTAGTCGCTGCAATTACTGAAATATCCACTCCAAGCTCAAGCGGGTTTAAAAAATACCCACTTGAATAAGTATTATCAATCGCTACTGGTATGTTATGTTTGTGTGCAATTTCACAAAGTTTTGGTAAGTCTATGATTTCATAAAGTATAGAACCTGGACTTTCACAAAGGATTAATTTTGTGTTTGGTTTGATTTTTTCCTCTACATCAGAAGCATCAGCTTTTAAAAAGTCAATTTCTACACCCATTTTAGTTAAAAATAAATCACAAATTGTTCTAACAGGTCCATAAATAGCATCAGTGATTAAAAAATGAGCATCTTTACTAGCATAATTTAAAAGCACCATAGCTAATGCTGCAAGCCCTGTTGGGAAAAGTTGTGCTCTATAACCACCCTCAAGCTCACAAATAAGTTTTTCAAGTTCAAAATTTGTAGCTGTTCCTCTAGCACCATAACTCAAAACACGCTCATTTTTTCTTAGCTCGCGGTATTTTTGCCAAGTAGCATGATCTTTAAAAAGTATGGTTGATGCACGCATTAAGGTTGGATTAACTGATCTTGCTTCAGCGCTTTGATCGCCTCTTCCTAGGTGGATTAATTTAGTTTTATTATTCATTTTAAGTCCTTTTTTACAAATAAACATAAGTCATAATCACATTAACAATAGCAGCTACAAGCATAGGAATAGCTGTTCTTTTTACAACTTGTAATGGATTTACTTTAGCCATAGCTGAAATTGCCAAAATAGCTGGTGCAATAGGTGAAACACATCTACCAAAACCTGTCATGATTTGGATAGGTGCTATCATAGTTATAGTTTCAACTCCAAAAGATTTTGCTATATTTGGAATGAGTGGTGCAAAAGAAAAAAATGCTGCATTTCCTGAACCCATTAAAAATGCGCACACAGCAAGTAAAATAGAAACTGCTATGATGATAGCAAGCACTCCAAAACCTGCATCTTTTGCAAAGTCTATTAAAGTATCTACAAAACCAACCGATAAAAGGCCACTTGCAAAAACTTGGCCACAAACGATCAAAGAAACTGTGATTACAAACAAATGGCCCATACCTTTGAAAAATACCATGATAGAATTTAAAGTATCAATTAAACTTTTATAACGAATGATTTCAAAAATAATTGCTATAAAAGTTGAAATCATCATAGCAACTGGCACATTCATTCTAATTGCAGTAGATGAAGCTGCTTTAACTTCTTCCATGGTAGTAAATCCCATTAACACCATAATGCTATCTAAAACACTACTAAAGCCCAAAATTAACACTAAAGGTATAATAGGTAAAATCGCATAAATTCTAGGTGGCTTTTTAAGCTCTTCACTTTTGCCATCATGTTCTGCTAATTCTTTTTCAACATCATCACGGTTAAATGCGAAATTTTCTTTTTTATCAAAATATTTTGAGCAAAAATAAATCGCAATACCCACTGCTATGATAATAGGCACAGTTGTAGGAAGCTGATAATGCACAAAATATACCGCAGGATCAATTTCAGCTGTTTTTGCAGCTAAAATTACATTACCACTTCCTGGGCCATGGTCAATGTATTGACAAATAGCAATAATCGAAAGCGCAGAAAGCTTAGAAACACCTGAGCGCACTAAAATAGGGTACATTGTAACCATAAGCAAAAGTGCTAAACCTGCATGTGAAGGTATAAAAAGCACTAAAAACTGGATCACAAAATATGAAACCAACAATAAAACATAAGGTGATTTCACAGCTTTTAAAGGTCTTTCAAATACTTTAAATAAAGCATAACTTGCACCTACATGATCCATATAAGCAGAAAATCCTGCTATACACATTAAAGTAAGTCCAAGACCTGCTAGAGTACTTGACATTTTAGTATTTACTACTTGGAAAATATCAAAAAGACCTAAATGTAAAGATTGTTTTTCACTAATGATAGGAGAAAGTCCAAAAATTCCTGCTAAAGCTAACAAGAATAAACCACTTAAAAGCAACGCCATGTGGGCGTTGATTTTTTTATAGAGCATAAAAACAAGTAAAAATACAGAACATCCTGCAAAAAATAAACCCAACATGCTCTATCCTTTATGAGCAATAACCTCTATCTCCACTTTTGCTCCTTTAGGAAGATCTTTTACCGCAAAAGCACTTCTTGCAGGATATGGAGCTGCGAAAAATTCAGAATAAACCTCATTGAAAGCCAAAAAATCATCAATATTTGCTAAAAAGCAAGTCGTTTTAACTACATTATTAAAATAAAGATTATTTTCTTCTAATATAGCCTTGATATTTAACAATGATTGTCTTGTTTGTTCTTTTACATCTTCACTTTCTATGTTTCCACTTTGTGGATTAATAGGAAGTTGTCCTGAAATAAATAACAAACCATTAGCTTCTCTATAAGCTGAATATGGTCCTATAGCCTTTGGATAATTTGCCATGTATACTCCTTGTGTTTAAATGAAATCATAATATAATATTATCATCATAATAATAAATTGTCAATATTTTTTTATCATAATAATAATTTTTTTTATTGTTGTAAATATTAACAACTTTGATGAAAATATTTTGTAAAATAACAAAAAACAACAAAAAGGTCTAGATCATGGATGAACAACAAAAAGAATTATTTATCAAACTCACTCAATTTTTAGGGCAAGTTCTTGGAGATCAGTATGAAATAGTTTTTCATGTGATTTCACCTGAGGGTTCATATATAGCAGCCATTGCAAATAATCATATTAGCGGAAGGACAATCAATTCTCCATTAACCTCTTTTGCGAGTGAGCTTGTACAAGAAAAAGAGTATTTAAACAAAGATTTTTTATGTGATTACAAAGCAAAGGTTGGAAAGTCTAAGATCGTTACTGGATCAACCTTTTTTATAAAAAACCAAAATAAAATTGTAGGAATTTTATGTATAAATCACGACACCACAGAACTTAGAAATGCTATTAGTAAAATCATAGAACTAGAAAAAATTAATGATTTTAGTGATTTATTAGATATTCACAATCAAAACAATGTAAATTTACACAATGTGAGTAATATAGAAACACTTAGTCATTCTATAGAAGATATTCTAGCTGAAAACATAGACTTAAAATATTTAAATTCAGGATATAGCTTAAGCACTGAACAAAAAGATGAGATTATTAAAAAGCTTCATTCAAAGGGAATTTTTAATATAAAAGGAAGTATACCTATAGTTGCTAAGTCACTTAATATATCAGAACCTAGCGTCTATAGATATTTGCAAAAATTTAAAAATAGCCTTTAATAGCTAAAAAACTATTTGCGATATAAAATAAGCACTCACAACAGCACCAATGATTAAAGAAAAACCCGGTCTTAAATAAGAGTGATTGATCACAAATTTTCCTATTTTTGTTGTGCCTGTTCTATCAAAAGCCACACAAGCTATTTGATTAGCTCCTGGAACTATAAAATCTCCACTCACACAAGGATAAAGCACGATAAGAATTTGAGGAGGAATTCCCAAACTCACACCCAAGGGCATCAAAGCAGCTACTGTTGCAGCTGGAGAAAAAATCACCATAGAAAAGGCAAATAAAGCCACGCCAAATAAATATGGATAATCTTCTACAATATGTGATAAAGAATTACTAAATAAAGGCTTGTAAGCTTCAAAAAATGTCCCTGTCATCCAAGCTATACCAAAAACCCCTACAACGCCTATAAGTCCTGATTTAAATACAGAAGCTTCACCAAGTTTATTAGCAGGAACTTTAGCAAAAAGCATAATTAAACAAGCTGTTGCAAGCATGATCATTTGAATTAAATTTGGGGTAGAAAGTCTTTCTATTTTACCATTTGCAAGCTCATAGTGAGGTAACAAATTTGTAAAAGTCCCAAAGAAAATAATGGTTAAAATCCCCAAAGCAAATATTAATAAAGCTCTTTTTACTTTAGGATCTGTTTCTTGTTTATCTTCTTGTTTATCTTGAGTTAAAAACTGATATTCCCCTGCTCTTACTCTTCTTTGAAATTCCTCATCTTGCTCAAGCTCTTTTCCTCTTTTAAAAACGCTCAAACAAGCACATATAACACCAATTAAAAATGCTGGCATTACCACAGCTAATATTTGAACAAGTCCTACACCACTAATGGCTAAAATGGCTACCATACCTGCAGTGGCTGCACTCATAGGAGAAGCTACCACTGCAATACCTGCTGCTATAACTGAAACTGAAAGTGGTCTTTCAGGACGAATTTTAGCTTGAGCAGCTACTTCAGCAATCACTGGATAAATAGAAAAAGCTACATAAGTAGTACCACAAAATATTGTAAATGTGGATGTGATTAATGGGCCCATAAAAACAATAGCTTGAGGTTTTTTCTTTAATGCTTTTTCAGCTATTTTTACTAGCAAATCAAGCCCGCCTGCGCTTTGCAAAACACTCACGCAAGTAATCACAGCAAGTATAATAAACACAACACTCACAGGAAGTGAAGCTGGTTGCATACCAAAAACTAACACCAAAATACACATACCAAGCCCACCTGCAACCCCAAGTCCTATACCACCATATCTACCACCTATGGCTATCATAGAAAAAATAATAAAAAGTTGAAGTATAAAAATAATATCCATCTAATCTTCGCCCTTATTGTTTATTTTTTACATTTATCCAACAATTCCTTTGCATGTTCAATTTGCTCTAATACAACTTTAGTTCCTGTACCACCATAAGAAAGTCTTGCGTCTATACAAGTTTCTAAAGTAATTGCTTCATAAATATCTTCTTGGATATTTTCATTAAATTGATGGAATTCTTCCATGCTAAGCTCTTCAAGCATTTTTCCGTGTTTAATACAATAATTCACAGCTGAACCTACTATACTATGAGCTTCTCTAAATGGTATATTTTTTCTTACTAAATAATCAGCCATATCTGTGGCATTTGAAAATCCTTTTGCAGCTGCTGCTCTTGTATTATTAGCATTTACTTGCATTTTTTCTATCATAGGAGTTATAATTTTTAAACTTGCCATTAAAGTATCCATAGAATCATAAACTTGAGCCTTATCTTCACTCATATCAGTATTATAAGCTAATGGAATACCTTTCATAATAGTTAGCATTGCCATAACATTACCATACATTCTACCTGTCTTACCACGCATTTTTTCAGCTACATCAGGATTTTTCTTTTGAGGCATTATGCTTGAACCGGTACAAAAATCATCACTTAATTCTATAAATTTAAAATCTTGACTTGAAAAAAGTATAAGCTCTTCACAAAAACGACTAAGGTGCATGAAACACATTGCAGCAATAGCAGTAAATTCAACCATGTGATCTCTATCACTTACACTATCAATGCTATTTTCTGTTGGTTTAGTAAAGCCTAGTTCTTTGGCACAAAAATGTCTGTCTATATTAAATGTAGTTCCGCCAAGTGCAGCTGCTCCCAAAGGACACTCATTCATTCTTTTATATAAATCCTCAAAACGAGAATAATCCCTACTTAACATCCAAAAATACGCCATAATCCAATGTGAAAAAAGCACTGGCTGGCCCGTTTGCAAATGCGTATAACCTGGCATAATAGCTTTGATATTTTTTTGAGCTTGATGGACGATTTCTTCTTGCAAAGTAGTAATTTGAGTTAATACTTCTTTAATAACTGCTCTCATATGAATTTTTGAATCAAGAGTAGTTTGGTCATTTCTACTTCTTGCGGTGTGAAGTTTTCCACCTACTGGACCTACGATTTGTGTCATTCTTTTTTCTACAGCCATATGAATATCCTCATCAGCTATATCAAACACAAAAGTACCATTTTGAATTTCTTCTCTAACTTGTTCTAAGCCCTTAATGATAGTCTTTGCTTCATCGTCTTTTATAATACCTTGTTTTGCAAGCATGGTGCAGTGAATTATACTACCTTGTATATCAAAAGGAGCAAGTCTTGGCTCAACTGGTAGTGAAGCAGTATATTCTTCAACTAATTTATTTGTAGGTAAATCAAAACGCCCACCCCATAATTTTTCTGTTTTGTTAGACATTTGTTATCCTTTCATTAAAAAATTAGGGGTAATTTTATTTGAATTTATTTTAATTTAGCTTAAATTTTTTATTTCTATAATAAAAAATTTTAAAAATTTATAATTTAATAATAGAATTTTTTGATAATTTTAAATAAATAAAATATATTTTTAATATATTATAAATTTTTAACTATTTTTTGAAAATTTTTAATACACTAAAAGCTATTTTTTTAAGAAAACTTTTTTTAGAATGCCTTGTTAAAAACTCTACTATATCTCTATGCCCAAACATCAACGCAAAAGTAAAAGGTGTCATACCAAGACCATTGTTTTCATCAATATTTGCTCCATGTTCTACCAAAAGCTTACACATAGGTAAATATCCTTTAAAACACACCCCTGCTAATGGAGTTTGTCCTCTATCATTTTTCTCATCTACCCTAGCATTATTTTCTAGTAAAAACTTAGCACATTCATAAGCATTATGATAACTTGCAAGCATTAAAAGACTATCGCCTTTATGATTTTTTAAATTCACACTCAAACCCGCTTCTATCATAATCTTTAAATTTTGTAAATCATTTTGTCTTGCGTAATCAAAAGCCATAGTGCAAAGCTCTTGAATTCTTTTTTCTTCTTCATTACTAAACATATTTTTCCTTTATAATCTTTAGTTTGCCACTTTTAAAGTGGCAAGTAAAAATTACATTTTCAAAGCTTTTTTAACGCCATTTGCATATTCACTTGAAATTTTTTCAAAATGACTTAATGCTCTAGCAATAATTTTTTTATCAACCCCACTCATAGAAGCAGCGATATTTTTAAATAATTGCTCTTTTTGATCTTGATTCATTATATCAAACAAGGCTCTTGGTTGGGTGTAAAAATCATTATCAAGTGGAGTATATCTTTGTGCATTACCTTCAAGTGCTAAGTCAGGCTCTAGGTAATTTTTATCTTCTTTTGGACTATCATCATAACTATTTGGTTCATAATAAGCAAGACCATTTTTATAAGTGTCAAAATTCATAGCACCTGCTACATTATAAGTATTTACTTCACTTTTTGCACGATTAACTGGTAATAAATGATAATTTGTCCCTATGCGGTATCTGTGTGCGTCAGGATAAGAAAAAATTCTAGCTTGCAGCATTTTATCAGGACTAAAACTAATACCAGGAACAATATTGCTTGGACTAAATGCAGCTTGTTCTACTTCATTAAAGTAATTTTGTACATTTTTATTAAGTACTAATTCGCCTACTTCAATTAAAGGCACAATACTATGTGGCCAAACTTTAGTTAAATCAAAAGGATTAAAACCTAATTTTTCTGCTTCATCTTCTTTTAAAACTTGAATTTGGAAAGTCCATTTTGGAAAATCTCCTTTTTCAATAGCTTCATATAAATCTCTTTGATGACTTTCTCTATCATTTGCTATTAAATTTGCCGCTTCTTCGTTGGTTAAATTTTTAATACCCTGCTTTGTTTTAAAATGAAATTTCACCCAAAATCTTTCGTTTTTATCATTAATCAAACTATAAGTGTGACTTCCAAAACCATGCATATGACGATAGCTTGCAGGAATACCTCTATCACTCATTAAAATAGTAACTTGATGTAAGCTTTCAGGACAAAGACTCCAAAAATCCCATGCAGCATTATTGCTTCTTAAATGAGTTCTTGGATCTCTTTTTTGAGTGTGGATAAAATCAGGAAATTTATATGCATCTCTGATAAAAAATGTCGGAGTATTATTACCTACTAAATCCCAATTTCCTTCTTTAGTATAAAATTTAATAGCAAAACCTCTTACATCTCTTTCTGCATCAGCTGCACCTGCTTCGCCTGCAACGGTTGAAAATCTTATAAATAAAGGTGTATTTTCTCCAAGCTGTAAAACTTTTGCCTTGGTGTACTGAGAAATATCTTTAGTGATTTTAAGCTCCCCATAAGCACCGCTCCCTTTTGCATGAACAGTTCTTTCTGGAATTCTTTCTCTATTTTGATGGGCAAGTTTTTCTAACAAAATATAATCTTGCATTAAAAGTGGACCCTTAGCACCTGCGCTTAATGAATTTTGATTATCGGCTATGATATTTCCGAAATCATTGGTTAGTTTTTTCATCTTTTCTCCTTTTTATAAATAATAATTTTTATTATTTGATAAATTATATCCCTATATTATTAAAATAAAATTAAACAATAAAAATTATTATTTTTGAAAAAATAATCTTTTTTTAAGCATAATTATTTTTATTTTGTATTAAAATTGTTGAAAAATAAGAATAAGTGCTCTTATTTTAAATATTTTTACTACAAAATTAATAAAACAAGGAGAGTTTAATGGATAAAGAAACAAGAACTTACTATATTAAATTAGTGAAATTTCTTGCTGATGCTTTGGGAAGAAATTATGAAATAGTTTTGCATGATGTAAGTGAAGATGGTACTAATATAGCAGAAATAGCTAATAATCATATTAGCAAAAGAACTATAAATTCACCTCTAACAGGCTTTGCTATTGAAATGATTAAAAACAAAATCTATTTAGAGCGTGATTATATAACACATTATAAAACTTCAGCTAAAAGCTCACAAGTAATGTCAGGCTCTACTTTTTTTATTAAAAAAGATGAAAAACTTGAAGGTTTGCTTTGTATTAATCATGATACTTCAGCATTTAAAAAAATCTCTGATGAAATTTTAAATCTTGGAAATATTTATGATAATTCTTATGAAAGTCCTGAACAAGAAAATAAAGAATACATAAAACTTGATTTAGAAGAAATCGTTGAAGATATTACGGGGATAGATATTGAAAGTTTTAAAAATAAAAGTTTAAAACCAAAGGAAAAACAAAAAATGATAGCTAGCTTATATGAAAAAGGCGTATTTAATGTAAAAGGTGTTATTCCTAAAGTTGCGGAGCTTTTAAATATTTCAGAACCTAGTGTTTATAGACATTTACAAAAGATTAAATAATCATAATTTAAAAAAAATATAATTTTTGATACAATAACATTTTAAAATTTTATAAAAGGAAAAATATGGCTGATGATATGATGGATGAACAAGGTGAATCAAAGAAAAAAGGCGGGAATACTTTAGTAATCATTATCGTTGTATTTTTATTTGTATTTTTACTTGTTATTGTAGGAGCAATTGCTTATCTAATGTTTAGTGGTGGCTCTGAAGAAAATCCTACCCCGCAAACCGAAGAAAGCGCACAAGTTGCACAAGCTCCTAAAAAAACAAATGCAGTAGCAGCTAGAGGGAGTGATTATGCAAATATTGGCGTGATGTATCCTTTAGCACCTTTTACGCTAAATTTATTAAGTGATGGTGGATCAAGATATGTAAAATGCACCATTCAACTTGAACAAAATGTTGAAACATTAACTCCTGAACTTGATAAAAAAGTTGCTATTATTAGAGATATTATCATTAGAACTTTAACATCAAAAACCTTTGAAGAAGTAAGCACTACAAAGGGTAAAGAAAGATTAAAAGATGAATTAACCGGCAAGATCAATGAAGTTTTAACTGATGGTTTTATCAAAAATATTTATTTTACCGACTTTGTAGTATCTTAATGATAGGCTGTGACATAGTCGTATGCTCTCGCATAGAAAAAATTTATGAAAGACATAAAACACTTTTCTTGGATAAATTTTTGTCCAAGAAAGAGCAAAGTTATATAAAAAATACCAACACTCTAGCCGGATTTTGGGCTATTAAAGAAGCTGCCTCTAAGGCTTTGGGGGTTGGAATTTCTAAAGAATGTTCTTTTTTTGACATCATCATCTCTAAGGATGATAAAAATGCTCCACACATTAGTTTTTCTCAAAAAGTCATGCAAGAATTCAAAATTAAATCAGCAAGTGTAAGCGTAGCACATGATGGGGGTTTTGCTATAGCAGTAGTAGCTATAGAAACTAAGCAAGGTTAAAACCTTGCTTACATATAAAGCCCGCCATTGACTTTTAAAATCTCTCCTGTGATATAAGAAGAATGATCACTTAATAAAAATGCCACAGCTTGAGCTACTTCACTAGCATCTGCAAAACGCTTTAAAGGGATATTGTTAATATAATTTTGTTTAATCTCATCACTTAAAACTTCAGTCATATCACTTTTTATAAAACCTGGGGTAATGCAGTTATATCTTATATTTCTTGCTGCACCTTCTTTAGCAAAAGATTTTGTTAGAGCTATCATACCGCCTTTACTAGCACTATAATTAGTTTGACCTGCATTTCCCATTTCTCCAACTATAGAAGCGATATTTACAACCGCGCCAAAACGCTTTTTACTCATAGTTTTTAATGCCTCTCTACAACCTAAAAAGCTTGAATTTAAATTAGCATTAATCACTGAAGAAAAATCATCCATACTCATTCTAAGCGCTAATTTATCATTAGTAATACCTGCATTATTAACTAAATAACTAAGCTCACCATCACTTTCTACTATAGTTGCAATAGCGCTTGTAAATTCTTCTTCAACACTTGCATCAAATTTAATCACAGCCGCACAACCACCACTTTTTTCTATCTCTTCTTTTAGTGCATCAGCAAGTTCAGGCTTACTTCTATAATTAATCCAAACTTTTAAGCCATAACTTGCTAATTCTTTGGCTATTGCTGCACCTATACCTTTACTTGCACCTGTTATTAAAACATTTTTTCCACTAAATTTCATTGTTCTCCTTTAAATTAAAATAAAGCCTCATCCATTTCTTTTGAGATAGGTAAGTTTAAAATTTTAAGCACACTTGGTGCTATATTACTAAGCCCCATGCCTTCTTTAAGCTTTTCTACTCCTTTAGCTTCGACAAAAGCAAAAACATCAAAGGTTGTGTGATTAGTGAGCATATTTTCTTTTTCATCCCTCATCGCTTCACAGTTTCCATGATCTGAAGTAATAATAAAAGCATAATCATGCTCTCTTGCTTTAGCAATAACCCTACCTAAACACTCATCTACACATTCAACCGCACTAATCGCAGCTTCAAAATCACCCGTATGTCCTACCATATCACCATTTGCAAAATTTACTACGATAAAATCCATACCACTTTCTATACCCTTAAGCACCTCATCTGTGACTTCTTTAGCACTCATTTGAGGTTTTTCATCGTATGTTTTTACTTTAGGACTTGGAATTAAAATTCTTGTTTCATTGCATTCTAATTCTTCTTTTCCCCCATTAAAGAAAAAGGTTACATGAGCGTATTTTTCTGTTTCAGCTGTGTGAAGTTGGCTTAAATTTGCATTAGCTATCACAGAAGCTAAAGTATTATTTAACTCTTCTTTTTCAAACATCACAGGTAGTTTAAAACTCTCATCATACAAACTCATAGTAATGGCATTTTTTATAAGCACTTCTTTTGGAAATTCATTAAAACTTTCTTGGGTTAAAGAAGCGACTAATTGACGCATTCTATCATTTCTAAAATTGATAAAAATCACACCATCTTCAGCCTTAATTCCATCAAAGTTTTGACTAATAACTGGGGTTAAAAACTCATCTGTGATATTTTCATCATAGTTTTTTTGTATAAATTGCATAAAATCATCACACTTTGGTGCCTTAGCAAATAAAGCATCATAATAAGACTTAACCCTATCATAGCGCTTATCTCTATCCATAGCATAAAATCTTCCCGATAAAGAAGCAAAATTAACCCCTTCTTTTTCGCAAAATTCCTGTAAAGATTTTATAAATTCTAAACCCGAATTTGGAGGACAATCCCTACCATCACTAATTGCATGTGCAAAAACTTCTTTATTTTCTTGCTTACAAATTTTTAAAAGTGCATTAAAATGTGTATGCATAGAATGCACCCCGCCATCACTATAAAGCCCTATAATATGCGCTCTTTTGCATTTTTGCAACAATTCTTTTAAAGCCTTATTGTCTTTTAAAGTGTCATTTTCTATGGCTTTATTTATCTTGACTAAATTTTGATAGATTATGCGTCCACTACCTATACACATATGCCCTACTTCGCTATTACCCATTTGACCTTCAGGTAAGCCAACTGCCAAGCCACTTGTTTTTATCAAAACATTAGGGGTATTTTCAAAAAGCTTATCATAAGTTGGCTTTTTAGCATGAAAAAAAGCATTATAGTTTGAATTTGTATTATGTCCTATACCATCTGTGATTATCAAAATACATTTTTGACTCATTTTTTACTCTTTTTTATAATTTATTTATGTGATTTTACTAAAATTATGCTTTTAAAAAACAAATACAAGGTTAAAATTTTGTTTTATCTTACAGAATATACAAATTATATGTTTTTTTCTTATATTAGCGTGCGTGCTGGTTTTGCATTTTTTATTGCTTTGTTTTTGAGTTTGTATTTAATGCCAAAATTTATCAAATGGGCTCAAAACAAAAAAGCAAATCAACCTATTTATGAATACGCTCCACAATCACACCAAGCTAAATCTCATACCCCTACTATGGGTGGGCTTGTTTTTATCTTTGCTACTATCATAGCAAGTGTTTTAAGTGCTGATTTAAATAATAGTTTTGTAATCGTTGGATTATTATGTTTAGTATTATTTTGCACTATAGGCTTAGTTGATGATTTGGGGAAAATTTTAAAAAAAGACAATCACGCAGGATTAAGCCCAAAAATGAAACTTCTAGGACAATTTAGCGCTGCTTTTATTTGTGTTGGATTATTATATTTATTTGATATAAATACTGAATTTTATTTACCTTTTTACAAACATGCTATTTTTGATGGTGGTATGTTTATGTTGTTTTTATGGATTTTAGTTATTATATCAAGCTCTAATGCTGTAAATTTAACCGATGGGCTTGATGGTCTTGCAACCGTGCCTTCTATATTTTCTCTTTTAAGTCTTGGTGCTTTTTTGTATTTAAGTGGAAATGCTATTTATAGTTCTTATTTATTTTTACCTAAAATTCAAGGTCTAGGAGAACTTGTGGTAATAAGTGCGGCTTTAGTTGGTGCGCTTATGGGATTTTTGTGGTATAACTGCTATCCTGCACAAGTTTTTATGGGAGATAGTGGGAGTTTAAGCATAGGGGCGTTTTTAGGCTATCTTGGCATAGTAAGTAAAAATGAAATTTTACTTTTACTGATAGGCTTTGTATTTGTTTTAGAAACTATTTCAGTGATTTTACAAGTAGGAAGTTTTAAAATCTTTAACAAAAGAGTATTTAAAATGGCACCTATTCATCATCATTTTGAAAAAATAGGTTGGGTGGAAAATAAAATCATTGTGCGTTTTTGGATGATAGCCTTACTTGCAAATATTATTGCATTAATTAGTATAAAGTTAAGATAATGAAAATTTCACTTTTTGGATACGGAAAAACAACTAAAGCTTTTGCACAGCGTTTTGGAAATTGCGATATTTATGATGATCATTTTACAAGTATAAGTAAAGATGAATTTGGCAATACACTTTTACCACCTTGTGAATTTGATCCTTTAAAAAGTGACTTAGAAATTCCAAGTCCTGGCTTTCCAAATAATCATTCTCTCATACGGCAAGCAAAAAATTTAAGCAGTGAGTATGATTTTTTTTATGATGGCATGCCAAAAAGTGTTTGGATAAGCGGAACAAATGGCAAAACCACCACCACCCAAATGACACATCATCTTTTAAAACATATCAATGCACAAATGGGAGCAAACATAGGAACTCCTTTAGCACAAATGGATATTAGTGCTAAATTATGGATTTTAGAAAGCTCATCTTTTTCGCTTTTTTACACCAAAGTAGCTAAACCTGAAATTTATGCACTTTTACCTATCACACCTGATCATCTTTCTTGGCACAAAAGCTTTGAAAATTATGAGCGAGCAAAGCTTAGTGTGCTTGAAAGAATGAATGAAAATGATGTGGTAATTTTACCTAAAAAATACGAGGCTTATCCAACTCATGCTTATGTTATAAGCTATGAAGATGAGCAAGATTTAGCTAAAAAAATGCAAATTGATTTAGAAAAAATTCATTTTAAAACCCCATTTTTGCTTGATGCTCTTATTGCCTTAAGTATAGAAAAAATCATACTAGATCGTTGCTCTTATGAGCTTTTAAACGAGTTTAAGATAGAAAAAAACAAACTTGAAGAAATATTTGATCATAAAAATAGACTTTGGGTAAATGATACTAAAGCAACTAATCTTGATGCTAGTTTAGCTGCTCTTAAACGCTATAAGGATAAAAAAATTCATCTTATCATAGGTGGGGATGACAAGGGAGTGGATTTAAGCGCTTTATTTGTTTTTATGAAAGAGCTTGATATAGAGCTTTATGCCATAGGAAAAAGCACCAATAAAATACTTGATTATGCTAAAAATGTTAATTTAAAAGCACATTTTTGTGAGTTTTTACCTAAAGCGGTAGAAAAAATCAATCAAAACTTAACTAATGATGAAGTAGCCCTACTAAGCCCTGCTTGTGCAAGCTTAGATCAGTTTAAGTCTTATGAAGAAAGAGGAGATCTTTTTAAAAAATGTATTCAAGAATTAAGCTAAATCTTTTTGAATGCAAAATTTTAAAAACTCACATAAATTTATAAATTTATTGCTTGGTTCTTTATTTTTATGATAAATCAAGCAAAGCTCTCTTGAAATTTTAAAATTTTTTAATCTTACTTCAAATAAACTTTTAGCTTCGAGCTCTTCTTTAACACTAAATTTAGGTAAAACTGCTAAAAATTTACCTTTTTTAGTCAACTCTTTTATCATAGCAGTTGAGTTTAACTCATAAACCAAATTAAGCTTTACATCTTTAGGCAAAGCATTTAAAAACACTTCTTTTGCACCTGAACCTTGCTCACGACTTAGCCATTTAAAATCCTTTAATTCATCTATGAAAAATTCTTTTTTGAAGTCATTTTTACTCACCACAATAAGCTCATCATCACAAATTTTAATCTTTTTTATATCCTTATCTTTGCAAATCCCTTCAATCAAACCTATATCGATTTCTTTATCTAAAATATCTTTGATAATATTTTGACTATTATCCAAAGACAAATTTAATTTGATATTTTCTGCCTTTTGATCCAAAAAAGTTCCTAGTAAATAAGTACCTACATTTTGACTAACTTTCATACTTATTTCATAGCTTTGATCATCTTGCATTGCTTTTTCTATGCGTTCAAATTCTAAAATCAAAGGAGTGATTTGTTTTAAAAACACTTTTCCTTTTTCATTTAAACTTAAAAATTTAGCATTTCTATCAAAAAGCTTGGTGTTTAAACTTTTTTCAAGTTCAAATATAGCTAAAGACAAAGCAGATTGAGTTATATTTAATTCTTTAGCACAAGCTCTTAAATTTAAATTTCTACACAAGGCTTGAAAATATTTTATTTGTTTAAAAGTCATAAGCACTCTTTTGATAAATATTTTTAATCATTATATCAAATAAAATTAATTTTACTTATCACAAAAAAATCATTAAGATTACAAAAAACAAAAAAAGGAAAAATTCATGCATAAAAATATATATAAACATAGAAAATTTGAAGCTTTTTTACTGCTTTTTACTCTTGCTTTTTGTGCTTTTGCTATTTCTGAGCTTAATTTTTTTAAAAATCTTGGAATTTCAGCTTTAATCATAGCCGTGATTTTAGGAGCTTTAATAGGAAATTTAGCTCATCAAAATGCAAATTTACTTAAAAAATCAGGAGTTTTAAACATAGCAACAAAAGAAATTTTGAGACTTGGAATTATACTTTATGGCTTTAGAATTACTTTTAATGATTTAGAAAAAGTTGGATTAAATGGAATTTTATTAGCATTTTTAGTGGTGTTTTCTACCTTTTTTATGGGACTTTTGTTAGGAAAATTCTTCAAACTTGATCTTAAAGAAAGCATACTTATAAGTAGTGGCTCAAGCATTTGTGGAGCAGCTGCTGTGATGGCTAGTGAAAGCATTGTTAAAGGTGGCTCTGCTAAAGTTGGCGTAGCAGTTTGCACTGTGGTTGTGTTTGGAACTTTAGGGATGTTTTTATATCCTTTGGCTTGGAATTTAGGTTGGTTTGATTTTTTTAATTTAAAGCAAATAGGGTATTTCATGGGAGCAAGCTTGCATGAAGTTGCACATGCTGTTGCAGCAGGTGAAGCTGTAAAAGCAGGAGATGGTGCTGTCATAGAAAAAATGATGCGTGTTTTAATGCTAGTGCCTTTTTTGATTTTCTTAAGTCTTTTTTCATTGAAATTTCTAAGTAAAAATAATGAAAAAATCTCCATTAAAGCAAATATTCCTTATTTTGCTTTGTGGTTTTTATTTGCATGCGGTATTAGCTCACTTGAAATATTAAATACAGATTTTGCGCTTAACTATATAAAACCAAGTATACAAACTATAGACACACTTTTGCTTTCTATGGCTATGGTAGCTTTAGGAGTAAATATCCATAAAAATGTTTTAAAAAATGCAGGTTTTAAACCATTTTTAATGGCATTTTTTCTTTTTATATGGTTAATCTTTATATCAATTAGTTTTATTTTATTATTAAATTTATAAATACATGAAAATTCTTCATGTATTTATTTTATAATCTTTAATCAAAATAAATTAATGTTAGCGAATCAGCAATAAAGGTTTTTTAGCCTTAGTTAAAATATCATTTGTCAAACTACCAAATAAAATACTTTTTACCCAGTGATGTGAGTAAGCCCCCATGATCAATAAATCTATATCATTTTGCTCACCAAAATCAAATAAAGCTTGAGTAATCTCTCCATTTAAATATTGAGTTTGCACATTTAAATTTGCTTCTTTAAAAATTTGACTTACTTGAGCTAATAATTCACAAGAAGCTTTTTCATCTTTAGATACATTTACTACATAACGCTTTGCTTCTTTAAAAATAGGTCTTTTAATGGCTTGTTCTATAGCCTTTTTAGCTAAATTACTCCCATCATAAGCCATCATTACACTTTTAATCTCTTTAAAAGCAGAATTTACAAGCAAAATAGGCACATTTAAAGCTCTTACTAATTCTTCTGTATGAATGCCTATTTTATTTTTCTTACCTCCGCCTTTTAAACCTGCTATGGCTAACCTTATTTGATCATTGTATTCTTTTAAAACCTCTTCTAAATCTCCATCTCTTTGCACACTAAAGCATTCTTTTACGCCTTGTTCTTTTGCGTAAGCACAAAATTCTTCTAAAATTCTTTGCCCTTTTTTGCAAAGATTTTCATTTTTTTGACTTTGCTCTTCTACTAAATCTTCAATCACACATCCACTAGCGCCTATGCCAAAACTACAAGCTAATTCAGCATTAGTAAAATTTGGTTCTATAGTATATAAAAACATTAAAGGCAAATCTAGCTTTTTAGCTAAATACACCCCATAATGCAAACTTTCCCTACAAGGCTCTAAAACATCTACACAAACTAGAATTTTTTCCATTTAATATCCTTTTGTAGTATCAATCTTGCGCTTTTTGCGCTATTAAAACACCTTCTATGATTTTTTTAATATCTCCATCTAAGATATTATCAACCTGTGAAAAAGCTTCATTTGAGCGTGTATCTTTAACTTGTTGATAAGGAAAAAGTACATAAGAACGGATTTGATGACCCCAACCTATCTCACTTTTTTCGCTTGAATTTGCTTCATCTTGTTGTTTCATAAGCTCAAGCTCATAAAGGCGTGATTTTAACATTTTAAAGGCTGTGGCTTTGTTTTTGTGTTGGCTTCTATCGTTTTGACATTGCACTACTATACCACTTGGCATATGAGTTATGCGCACTGCTGATTCAGTTTTATTAACATGCTGTCCACCCGCTCCGCTTGCTCTATAATAATCAATCCTTATATCTTTTTCTTCAATTTCTATTTCAATATCATCATCAAGTTCAGGTGAAACCATCACACTAGAAAAACTCGTATGGCGACGCCCTGCACTATCAAATGGAGAAGTTCTTACTAAACGATGAATGCCATTTTCAGCTTTTAAATACCCATAAGCATTTTCACCTTTTACTAAAAAGCTAACATCTTTAAGCCCTGCTTCTTCGCCTTCTTGAAAGTCAAGTGTTTCCACTTTAAAACCTTCTCTTTCACAAAATCTCAAATACATCCTATAAAGCATGCTAGCCCAGTCATTACTCTCCGTTCCACCTGCTCCTGGGTGAATAGAAACTATGGCATTTTTACCATCATTTTCTCCACTTAAAAGCATAGAAATTTCAAGATTTACAATAAGATCTTCTAGCTTGTTTGCATCTTCAAATAAAGCTTCTATAGTATCTAAGTCATTTTCACTATTAGCAAGATCAAAAAGCTCGCTTGCATCATTTAAAGCATTATTTGCATTTTCATAATTTTTAAGTAAATTTGAAATTTTAGTTTTTTCTTTACCTATAACGCCTGCTTGTTTTACATCACTCCAAAAAGAAGGGGAATTTTCTAAATTTTCTATTTCTTTTAATCTTGTTTTTATCTCTTCAGGCTTAATAATAGAAGCGATATTTCCAACTTTGTTTTTTAATTTTTTTAAAAGTTCGCTGTATTCGTAATTATCCATAAAAATTTTCTTTCTAATTTTGATATAATTTAATCTTATAATTTTAGCAAAAAATAAAACATTTAAAGTGAGAAATATGCCAAAACTTTTTTTAATATCTTTAGGTTGTAATAAAAATTTAGTTGATAGCGAAATCATGCTTGGAAGATTAAGTGATTATGAAATTTGTGATGAGCCAAGCTTAGCTGATGTTTTGATTGTAAATACCTGTGGCTTTATAGATAGTGCTAAAAAAGAAAGCATAAATGCGATTTTAGACTTACACGAGCAAAGAAAAAAAGATTCATTGTTAGTTGTAACAGGATGTTTAATGCAACGCTACCGCGAGGAATTAATGAAAGAACTACCTGAAGTTGATCTTTTTACCGGTGTGGGAGATTATGAAAAAATTGATGAAATGATACTTAAAAAAACTAATCTTTTTTCAAATTCTACTTACTTGCAAGATAAAAATACCAATCGTGTAATCACAGGATCAAACTATCATGCTTTTATCAAAATAGCTGAAGGGTGCAATCAAAAATGTTCATTTTGCGCTATACCAAGTTTTAAAGGCAAACTTAAATCAAGAAGCTTAGAAAGTATTATAAATGAAGTAAAAGAGCTTGTTAAAAAAGGCTATAAAGACTTTTCTTTTATTGCTCAAGATACAAGTTCGTATTTGTTTGATCAAGGTCAAAAAGATGGACTTTTAAAGCTTATTGAAGCTATAGAAAATATCCAAGGTGTAAAGGCTGCTAGAATTTTATATCTATATCCAACAAGTATTAGCAAAGAAGTGATAGAAAAAATCATTCAATCAAAAGTTTTTGTAAATTATTTTGATATGCCTTTACAACACATCAGTGATAATATGCTTAAAATCATGAAACGCGGAGCTAACAAAGCTAAATTAATCGAGCTTTTAAATTTAATGAAACAAGCCCCAAATTCATTTTTACGCACAGGTTTTATAGTAGGACACCCAGGAGAGAGTGATGAGGACTTTGAAGAATTATGCGCTTTTATAAAAGAATTTGGTTTTGATAGAATTAGTGTTTTTGCTTATTCTAAAGAAGAAGATACCGCAGCTTTTGAAATGGAACAAATTCCTAATAAAATCATCAATGCAAGATTAAAAGTGATAGAAAAAATTGTTGATGAGTGTATAGAAAAAAGCTTTAATCAACAAGTTGGTAAAAAAACCTTAGCATTTTGTGAAGGTCAAAGCTCTGAAGGAGAATTTTTCATCGGTGCAAAAGATTTGCGTTGGGATAGAAATATTGATGGAGAAATTCTCATCAATGAAAGTGATTGTGGAGATTTAGAAATGGGCGAGCTTTATGAGTGTGAAATCACGCAGAGCTTAGATAAAAAACTCATTGCAAAAGCCTTAAGAAAGTTTGATGATTGATAGCAAATATTTAAATCATTTAAAGCAAGGGAAAAATCTTTTAGCATTTTCTCATGGGAGTGATTCTAGTGCTTTATTTTTCATGCTTTTAGAAAAAAATATAGATTTTGATCTTGCTTTTATAAACTACAAAACTCGCAAAAATAGCGATAAAGAAGAGCAAAGTGCTAAAGAATTAGCCAAGCGTTTTCATAAAAAAATTTACATCAAAACCGCACCCAAGATAACAAAAAATTTCGAAGCTTGTGCAAGAGCTTTGCGTTATGAATTTTTTGAAGAACTTTGCAAAAATCACTCTTATGATAATCTTTTACTAGCTCATCATTTAAATGATAAACTAGAATGGTTTTTAATGCAATTTTCCAAAGGCGCAGGGCTTAGAGAATTACTTGGTTTTAAAGATATTGAAAAAAGAAAATATTTTACTATCATAAGACCCTTGCTTGAAATTCCAAAAAAAGAAATTTCAAACTACCTAAAAGAAAACAATATCACTTATTTTCATGATGAGAGTAATGATGATGAAAAATATTTTAGAAATTTCATACGCAAAAAATTTGCTAATGAGTTTTTAAAGCTTTATCCAAATGGAGTAAAAAAGAGCTTTAAATACCTAGAAAAAGACTTAAAAGAAGAAAATATTTGTGAATTTAAAAATATTTACATTACTCATAAAGATGAAAGTTTAATCGCAAAATGCTTTAAAAAACTTGGAGTACTTTTAAGTGCTAAACAAAGACAAGAAACTTTAAAAGGCGATGGAGTAATTTCGCATAAAATAGGCATTGTTTACATACAAGAAAAAGTTTTGATTTTTCCTTTTGTAAGTTGTGAGAAAATGCCAAAAGAATTTAAAGAAATTTATAGAAAAACAAAAATCCCTAAACTCTTAAGAGCATATTTATACACAAAAAATATTGATGTAAAAGAACTTATGCAAGCTCTTTTATGATTTCTTCAAAAAGTTCTTTTACTCTTGTTTCTAAAAAGTCTTTAAATTCAGCACTTGTAGCTTCAGCACGCATGATAAGATATGGACTTGTATTAGAAGCACGCAAAAGCGCCCAGCCTTCTTTAAAGGTAATTCTAACTCCGTCAATTTCATTACAATCAAGCACATTTTCAAAAGCATTTGCTTTTACTTTTTCTTTAAATTTTTCTATGATTTGAAATTTATTTTCTTCACTAACCTTAAGTTTAATCTCTTCACTTGCATAAAGTTTTGGTAATTCTTTAACTAATTTTTCTATATCAAAACCATTTACCAAAAGCTCTAAGGTTCTTAAAAATGCATAAATTCCATCATCATAACCAAAATATCTATCTTTAAAGAAAATATGCCCACTAAGCTCTGCTGCTATGTCGATATTTTGCTCTTTCATCATTTTTTTAATATTAGAATGTCCAGTCTTACCCATCATGATAAAACCAAATTTAGCTACCTCATCAAAAAGGTTTTTAGAACATTTTACTTCACCTAAAACTCTAGGATTTTTTATATTTTTAGCAAATAAATAGCAAAGCTCATCGCCCTTAAATACATAATCTTTACTTGCAACCACCAAGCGATCTCCATCTCCGTCAAAAGCAAAGCCCATTTTTGCATTTTCATTTTCTTTTAGCGCAACTTGCAATGCGTGTAAATTTTCAAGCTCTGTTGGATCGGGCGCGTGATTTGGGAAATTTCCATCAGGATTTTCAAATAAAATTTGTGCATTAAGATTTAATTTTTCCACCAAAGGCTTTATAATCACTCCAGTAGCTCCATTTGCACAATCAATAATGATTTTTTCTTTATAGCCCTTAAGATGTGAAAAATGTTTAGCTAAAAAGTCTATGTATAAGCTTTTAATATCATAATTTTCATATCTTAAATCATCATTGATTTCAAGTTCTAAATACTCTTGCACTTTTAAAGAAAGCTTTTTCAAATCAGCACCAAAAAAACTTTCTTTATTAATCGTTATTTTAAAGCCATTGTATTCTTTTGGATTATGCGAACCTGTTATCATGATATTTGCATCAAAAATATCATCAAAAAACAAGCTAAAATACCCCATAGGAGTTGGTGCTAAGCCTATATTGAAAACTTGCATATTAGCTTTATTTAAACCGCTGATTAAATAGTTAAAAAGTTCATTTGCACTATATCTTGCATCATAGCCTACGCTTACTTTCTCACAACCCCTTGATTTCATTTCTAAACCCAAAGCATAGCCTATGGCTTTTACACTTTTTTCATTTAACTCACTTGGGTAAAGCCCTCTTATATCATACTCTCTAAAAATCAAATCTAACATTTTAATCCTTTTGTCTTCTAAGTTCTAATTTTGCTTGTTTTAAACTTTCTTCTATGTTTTCATTTTTACTTGATAAACAAAGTTTAATTTCTAACTTTACATTTTGTTCTTTAAATTCAAAACAATATTTTTGCATAAAATTTTCAAGCATTTGAAGCTTGCTTTGCACAAAGGCTATATTTTCATTTTCAAATACAATAATAAAATAATCCTTATCATCTTTAAAAACCCTAGCATGTAAAGCTTTTTTTAAAATCCTAGCAAATTCATGCATTATAAACTCGCCCATTTTTGAGTCTTTTTGATGATAAATTTCATTGATATTTTTTACTTCAATCAAGGCTAAATGAAAATTTTCAAGTCCTTGGGCATATCTTCTTAAGGCCTTTAAATTTGGCAAATTGGTTAAAGTGTCAAAAAAGGCTATTTTATAAGCTTTATACACTAAAAATCCTATCAACACCAAAGAAGCAAATTCATAATAACCCAAATCAACACTATTGTAAAATAAAAATTGCACGCTCAAGCCCATATAAGCTAGCAAAAAATGAAAATCATTATTTTTAAAATATGAAAATAATAAAAATATCATTCCTACCCAAAATACACAAAAGCTTAACTCACTAATAGGCTTAAAAAATTGCGTTGAAAGGCCGAAAATTTCACTTGTAATGCTTGCATTAAAATTAGTACTTGTGCTAAGTATTAACGCTACAAAACCCATAAAGGCTAAATACGCAAATTTAATAAAATTAATTCTTTCAAAAACAAGCTTACTATCTTGCAAAAACACAAAAAGCACAAAAGAAAAAGGTAAAAATACCGAGATAAACAAATGCGCTTGATATTCACTTGCCACTAAAGATAAAGCCCTAGCACATAAAATCAACAAAAGCAAGAAAAAAATCTTATTTTGCTTAAAAAAATAAGCTAAAAATAAAGCTAAAAATTCCAAAACAAAACTAAAAGAAGGTAAAAAAGATAATAAAACTAAACTCAATCAAATAACCTTAATTTAAAAATAATTTTAAAAATTATACAACAATTTTGAATTATTTTTTTAATACATATTATAAGTAAAATAAAAATAGAAATTAAAATAAATATGCCTGAAATATGCTTAGTAAAAAATAATGTAATTTATCTTAGATAGTTAAATTTCAAAGCAACAAATGATAACACGAAAAAACTTTTAAAATAAAACTTTACGAAATTAAAAAGCTAATAAATATATTAAAATCATTAAATTATTTTTATTTAAATTTTGCAATTTCATCTTGTATGGTTTGATTTATCTCAAGTAGCTCTTCATAATTTTTTTTATTTTTTTCCAAAAGTTCATCAAATTTAAAGCCAAGCATAACGATGCGATATAAATTAGGTTTGTATTTTCTCCAATTATACAAAGTGCTAACATCAATATCTAATTCATATGCCATATCGCGTTTGCTCTTTTTTGCCATAAGCTACCCTAAATTTTTAAATACTTATGGGCTGATTTTACATTAAAAATTCTTTATTAAAAACAATTGAAATATTCTATGTTTTATTTAATTAATATTGATTATTTCAATATTAATTAAGCTAAATTGTGGAATAATTCAAGTTATCTTAAGTTAAGGAGTGAAAGAATGGATGCTACAAGTTTATTTTTATCAATAAAAAATAAATTACCAAAAGAATATGGGTCTTTTAGAAAAAGAATAAGTCGAGGATATAAATATTCTGATCCTATTATGTCAAATGAAGATTTAAAAAAGAAATTTGAAACTTTAAGTTCTGATAAGTTGGATAAAGTATATACAAGACTTCAATACACCAAGCTCAAAAACCCAACTCTAGTCTTTTGGGTTTACAATTTTTTACTAGGTGGTTTTGGTGTTGCAAGATTTTATATAGGTCAAATTGGATGGGGAATTTTTAGATTAGTTTTAACTTTGCTTGCTATGATAATTGGCTTTATTGCTGATTCCTCATATGATTCATTTTGGATAGCTACTTCAAATATAATCAATTATGGTAATTTTGGTATTTGGTTTATAGATTTGTTTATAGTTGGCGTATTGCTTAGAAATCAAAATCTTGAAAAAATTAACTTAATTATAGACGATATAAAATCTTAGTATATTTGTGGAAGAAAATATTCTCAATTTTTACTTATTTAAGGAGATAAAATGAATGAAAAACACGCACCTTTTGAAACAGAACCCACTTTGATTTATGAGAAAAATACTTTTAAAATTGTCGCTGGAAAAACATATACAAATAAAGATGAAAAATTTTGTATAGGTTTAAAATCAAATGATTTTCCTAAAAATTCTTATCTTATATTTCCGCCACAGCTTAGCTTAGATTTATTAAAAAATCTTTTAAGTCAAGATGGGGCTAATAATAGTGAAATTATCAAGTTTATTAAAATAATAACCAAATAAGCAATGAAAAATATTTTATTAAGTTTCATAATGGTTTTGTTATTTACAGGATGTTTTAATAATAAGCCAAAATGCGATGATGAGGTTGTTCAGCTTACATTAAAAAGTATTTTAGATGATGATGAGTGGGTTTATATTGAGTATGGGCTAAGTGAGCAGTCTTTAAAGGCCTTAAAAATAAGCTTAAATGGCATGGATATAAGGGATTTAGAGGCTATATTATCTACCGATACCATTGGAATTTTAAGAGCTCATTTAAAACCTATATTTGACTTAAAAGATTATGCTAATGAAGTGGGTTATACTTCTTTTAGTAGTTTTATAACTCAAGATAGTAATGATAAAAAAACAAGTTTTTGTAGAGCTAGTTTGAAATTAACTTACCCACAAATGCCAGATGATATGAGAGAAAATTATGCAAGAGGCACTTTAAAAGGAATTATATTTGATGGGGGAGAGCATGAAGTACAAATTTCATATAGTGCTCAATTTAGCGATGATAAAAAACAAGTTTTTGTAGAACTTTTGGATTATTAGTTTATTTTGGCAATGAAATTTTATTTTATTGCCAAGCAAAATTTATACTCAATTAATTTCAAGTCTTTTTTTGTTACAATTTCTTAAAAATTTTTATAAGTAAAAATTCTAAGGAAAATTATGGTAGAAATAAAAAATCTCACTATGCGTTTTGCAAATCAACTTTTATTTGAAGATGTAAATTTAAAATTAAACCGTGGTGAAAGATATGGACTTATAGGTGCAAATGGCGCAGGAAAATCAACCTTTTTAAAAATTCTCTCAGGCGAAATAGAATCAAGCAGTGGAGAAATTTGCATAGATCCAAATTTAAAAATCGCAGTGTTAGGACAAGATCAATTTGCTTTTGAAAACTACACTATCAAAGATGCGGTAATGTGTGCAAATAAAAGATTATATGATGCACTAAAAGAAAAAGAAAAACTTTATATGAGTGAAGAATTTACCGATGAAATCAATGATAGATTAAGCGAGCTTGAAATCATAACAGCAGAAGAAGATCCAAACTATGATTGCGAGCTTAGATGTGAAAAAATTCTTAGCTCTTTAAATATTAAAGATTTTAATGCTCTCATGAGTACTTTACAAAGTGCGGATAAATTTAAAGTTTTATTAGCTCAAGTATTATTTTTAGGTGCTGATGTATTATTTTTAGATGAACCTACAAACAACCTTGACTTAGAAGCTATTTCTTGGCTTGAAAATGAACTTTTAAGACATGAGGGAACTTTAGTAGTAATTAGCCATGATAGACATTTTCTAAATAAAGTTTGTACAAGAATTTTAGATGTGGATTTTAAACAAATACGCGATTTTGCTGGAAATTATGATGATTGGTATATGGCTTCAACCTTACTTGCTAAACAAGCTGAACTCAAACGCGATAAAACTTTAAAAGAAAGAGAAGAATTAGAAAATTTCATACGCCGTTTTAGCGCTAATGCTTCAAAAGCCAAACAAGCTACAAGTAGAGCTAAAGCTTTAGAAAAACTTGAGCTTGAAGAGATTAAAACTTCAAGTAGGCGTGATCCTAGTATAATTTTTAGAACAAATAGAGAAATAGGAAATGAAGTTTTAGAATTAAAAGGTATTAGCAAAGCTTATGATAAAACTTTATTTGAGAATTTAGAATTAAAATTAGAAAAAGGTGATAAAATAGCCTTAATCGGAGCAAATGGTGTTGGAAAAAGCACTTTAGCCAAAATCATTGCATCAAAATTAGAACCTGATAGTGGCCACATCCACCTTGGTGCTACCATAGAAATGGGATATTTTTCACAAGATACGACAAATTTAATCAATGAAAATTTGAAACTTTATGAATGGTTAATGAGTGAAAAATTCAAAGATTTAGATGAAATTCGCAAATGTCTTGGTAGAATGCTCTTTAGTGGAAGTGATCAAGAAAAAATGGCTTCTAGCTTAAGTGGAGGTGAAAAACACCGCTTAATGCTTTCAAGATTAATGTTAGAACGCGGAAATTTCTTGCTTTTAGATGAACCGGATAATCATTTAGATCTTGAAAGTATCATTGCATTAGGTGAAGCCTTGTATAATTTCAAAGGTTGTGTGATATGCATAAGCCACGATAGAGAGCTAATTAGTGCTTTTGCTAATCGTATATGGTTTTTAGAAGATGGGAAATTAACAGACTTTAAAGGAAGTTATGACGAATTTTTAGGAGGTTTAGAATGAATTCGTTTAAGATAAAATATGCAGCTGGTTTTGGACATTTTACTCAAAATCACAGAGGTTTTGGCCCAACTATTTATGTAGAAGAAAGTATTGATTTTCAAAGTGAAAAAGATTATTTTGACTATGTTGAATTTTATGAAAAATTCAGCAAAGAAGATGATACTTATTTTCACATTTCATTTTTAGAAGATCGCCCTTTAACTTCTCAAGAATTAGAAAGTAGAAATGCTTATAGAAAACTAAGAGATGAGCGCTGTAACAAAGCTAGAGAAGAGTTTATCAAAAACAATGAAATAGAAGCTGAATACTACCCAACTCATGGTGATTAAGGAATGATTTTTGCTTGTTTTTTCCTTGTAATATTTTGAAAGGAGAAAACATGCAAGTTAACCATGATAATTTATCGGTTAAAGAGTATGGATATGGTCAAAGTAGTGCCTATAAAAGCACTCAAGGAGCTAATGAAGACTTTATGTCTTTACTTAGTCAAAACAATAGCGAAAATTTAAACGAGCAAAGTATAAAACTTGATGAGCTTTTTTCAAAAGCCATGAGTCAAGATCAATTTAGCACAGGAATTTTTAGCTCAAATATGTCAAATATTTATAATTATCGTTTTAGAGGACAAAACGAAACTCCTATGCAAGCTAATATAGAAGAAAAACAAGAGCCACAAAAAGATATGGTAAAAGATCTTTTAAATTCTTTATGAAAATGAAGTAAGCAAACGCTTACTTCCAAATAAGTCCACTAAATTCAAACTCTTTTGCAAATTTTTTAAATTCCTCTTCTTCTTTTGTATTAACACTTAAAATCAATTCAACATTTTCTTGAAATTTTTTTTCATAAGAAATGTTATTTTTATTTAAAAAATGCTCAAATCTTGCATAAAGATAAAAAGGAATGTTTAAACTTAAAATATTTTTAGCTTCAAATTCTAAAAGCATTGCATTTAAAATAGCTTCATTTGTAGCTTCACTATAAGCTCTTACAAGACCACCTGTACCAAGTTTAATCCCTCCAAAATAACGCACCACAATCACCGCACAATTAACAAGCAAAGCCCCTCTTAAGACATTCAAACAAGGCATAGCAGAAGTTCCTTTTGGCTCACCATCATCACTTTTATCTTCTATGATTTGATCAAATTCGTTTAAATACCTATAAGCATATACAAAATGCACGGCTTTTAAATGCTCATTTCTTAGCTTTTGCATTAAAGTTTGAAAATCTTCAAAAGGACATAAAAACGACAAAAAAGTTGATTTTTTGATTTCTATTTTTGCTTGATAAATTTGATCAATGGTTTTCATATTTTCCTTAATTTAGCTATAATATTTAAATAAAATTATAATCAAAACAACTTATAAAAATTTAAGGATAAACTATGCTTCAAACTTGTATTTTTCCTGCAGCAGGTTATGGTACTAGATTTTTACCTGCTACAAAAACCCTACCTAAAGAAATGCTACCTATACTAACTAAGCCTTTAATTCATTATGGTGTAGATGAGGCTTTAGAAGCTGGTATGGAAACCATGGGCTTTGTTACAGGGCGTGGAAAAAGGGCTTTGGAGGATTATTTTGATATTTCTTATGAACTTGAACACCAAATCGCAGGTACTAAAAAAGAATACCTTTTAAGTGAAATAAGAACACTCATAGATCGCTGCACTTTTACTTTTACAAGACAAAATGAAATGAAAGGCTTAGGAGATGCGGTTTTAAAAGCAAAGCCTTTAGTGCAAGATGAAGCTTTTGGAGTTATTTTAGCAGATGATTTATGTGTAAATGAAGATGGGGTAAATGTCTTAGCTCAAATGGTAAAAATTTATGAAAAATACCGCTGCTCTGTTATAGCTGTGATGGAAGTTGAAGCTGATCAAGTTTCAAACTATGGGGTTATAGCAGGAAATGCTGTGGAAGAGGATTTGATCATGGTAAATTCTATGGTAGAAAAACCTGATCCAAAAGATGCTCCAAGCAACTTAGCTATCATAGGAAGATACATTCTAACGCCTGATATTTTTGATATTTTAGAAAATACTAAAGCAGGTAAAAACGGAGAAATTCAACTAACTGATGCATTACTTTCACAAGCAACTAATAATATGGTTTTAGCTTATAAATTTAAAGGAAAAAGGTTTGATTGTGGAAGCGTAGAAGGCTTTGTTGAGGCGACAAATTATTTTTATGAGAAAAGTAAAAATGCTAAATAATACTTTATTTTTTAAAACCCAAGATTTTAAAAAAATTACCGCTTATGCAAATAGAATGAATGATGAGTTAGAAAGTGGTGATATAGGGTATTATCACTTAGTAGATACAAGCTTTGATTTAATCAAAGAAAGTAAAGAATTTATCGCAACTAAACCTCATATAGAAAATATCGTTTTAGTAGGCATGGGTGGGTCAAGTTGCGGGGTTAAAGCTTTAAAAGAGCTTTTATTTGATCAAGTAGAAGAAAAAAAACTTTTCATTATAGATAATACTTCCTCACATACTTTTACCCAAACTATGCAAAAAATAAATCCCCAAAAAACACTTTTCATCATAGCAAGCAAATCAGGCACAACTATAGAAGTGATTTCTTTATTTAAACTCATCATTGCTCATTTTGATTTTAAAAATGAAAATTTACACAAAAATTTTGTGTTTATTACTGATTTTGAGTCAAAACTTCACAAACTAGGAGAAGAATTAAACATAAAATGCTTTTTTATACCTAAAAATGTCGGTGGTAGATTTAGTGTTTTATCTGCTATTGGTATTGTTCCTTTGAGTTTTTGTGGCTATGATACTAAAGCCTTATTAGAAGGCGCAAAAGCTTGTTATGTGGATTTTTTTGAGAAAAAATGTGATCAAATTTTGCAAAAGGCTTATCATTACTGCACACATAAAAGTGCACATATTAATGTGCTTTTTTCTTATGGGGATGCTTTTAAAGGTTTTAATGAATGGTATATTCAACTAATTGCTGAAAGTCTAGGTAAAAAACAAGGCTTTAAACGCATAGGTTTAACTCCTATTGCTTTAATTGGTGCTAGAGATCAGCATAGCTTTTTACAACTTATCATGGATGGACCCAAAGATAAAACTGTTACTTTTTTAAAAATCAAAGATAGTCAAAAATCTCCTAGTATCCCAAATATAAGCTTTAATCATTTACAAAATTGTGATTTTACTAATGAAGTTAATTTACATAATCTTTTAAACGCGCAATGCGATGCAACCATGCATGCATTAATTGCTGAAAATTTAAGTGTTGATGTAATAGAACTTGAGAAATTAGATGCTTATCACTGTGGATATTTGATGTATTATTATGAGTTATTTACTTCTGCATGTGGCATTATGCTTGGAATTAACACTTATGATCAACCTGGCGTAGAGGTGGGAAAATTAATACTCAAAAATATATTAAGTAAATAAATTTGCTTTATTGTAAAAAAAGAGTATAATGAAAATATAATAATTATTAACATTAAAATTTATTAGATAATAATAATTATTATTTAAGAATTTTATGTTATAATTTTAAAAATAAAAAAAGGAGATAACATGTCAGTAACAAAACAATTATTACAATTACAAGCAGATGCTCATCATTTATGGGTTAAATTTCATAATTATCATTGGAATGTAAAAGGTTTACAGTTTTTTTCAATTCATGAATATACAGAAAAAGCTTATGAAGAAATGGCAGAACTTTTTGATGATTGCGCTGAAAGAGTTTTACAACTTGGAGAAAAAGCTATTACTTGCCAAAAAGTTTTAATGGAAAATGCAAAAAGCCCAAAACTAGAAAATGGTAAAAATTGCTTTACTCCTGTAGAAGTTTTAGAATTTATTAGAGAAGATTATAAATATCTTTTAGCTGAATTTAAAAAATTAAATGAAGAAGCTGAAAAAGCAAGCGATACTACAACTGCAGCATTTGCTCAAGAAAATATCGCAAAATATGAAAAAGTTCTTTGGATGCTTAATTCAACTATCCAAAATACTTGCTCTATGTAAGAATTTATAATGTTTTTTGACTTACAAAGCTTTATTGCTTTAAGTCAAAAAACAAATTTAACTTCCCAAGAGAAACTACTCTTATAAAATTCCAAGTTCGCTTAAGTACTATTTTATAATTATAATTTATAGCAACTCAATGTATTTTTAAACAAAAATATATCATTGAAAAATTATCATCACAAAATATTATTTAGATAAGTATTCAGTTCAAGCTTTTATGTAGGATTTTTCACTAAAAAAGCTAAATACTAAAAATCATTTTTACAATATCTATAGTTTAATTTAAAATCTACAACGTGAGTTTTAAAATTCTTAACCCATAAGGGCTAAGAATTTAATGTAGATCTTCATTAAGTTTTACAGCTTTTTTGTTTAAAGCTGCTATCATCACTCCACTTTGAGAGTCTTGTCTAAAATGCAAGCCATTTAGCCCTGCTAATTCTAAACCTTTGTATATATCTTTGTCAAATTTAAAATCAGGATTGATTTTTTGAAGTTCTTCTTTATTTTTTAAAACAAATTTAGTCCCTTCTAAAACAGCAATGCCTGCATCAACGATACAATTATCCCCTAAAGGAATTCCTGTAACCGAATTTGCGCCCAAAAGACAAGCTTTACCAATACTAATAGCATTACCACTTGTACCACTTAAAACACCAAGTATAGAAGCACCGCCTCCTACATCGCTACCTTCGCCCACAACAGCTGATGAACTAATACGCCCTTCTACCATACAAGCTCCAGTTGTACCTGCATTAAAATTCACATAAGCAGCCCCTGGCATGATAGTAGTACCTGCAGCTAAAACCGCCCCCATTCTTACTTTAGAACTTTCTAAAATTCTAGTATTATCCTCAGGAATAACATGAGCTAAAAATCTTGGAAATTTATCTACATAATCAATCCTTGGATACCTTCCACTCATTTTTAAATCAATCTCATTTTCTCTTAAAAAGTCCAAATCAATAGGCTTATTATCACTCCATGCAACATTTGGTAAAATCCCAAAAGCACCTGTTAAATTTAAACTTCTTAAAGGTACTTTTTTATTAGAAAGCAAGTAAAGTTTTAAATACACACTTTCTAAGCTTTTTGGTGCTTCATCATCAAAAATACAAACAAAAGAAAAAGCATTTTCTCTAAAATTTTCCTTTGCTGCTTTGATTGCTTCTATATTTTTATGACCTTGCTCTTGTAAAAATGGCGCAAAGCATTCAAGTGCAAAATCCAAATCTTCTTTAATCAAAGTAGCCACAAACTCACTTTCATTAAAATCAACATCAACCCCTCTTCTAAAAAAAGCTTCAAACATAACAGCTGCAGCGGCATAATTTTGCTCAAAATTAATCACACCAAAATTAGCTTGAAGTTTTTTACTAGGATCAACTTGACTTAGATCAAGTCTTGCTATAGCAAAAGCTTTAGGCTTTTTATAATTAATCCTTTGTTCGATTTGCTTGATTAAATTTAAAAATTCTTCTTTACTTTCTATTGGCATATTTTCCTCCTTATTGCGAGCACGCGCTTTTGCCATTCATTATAGGTTGAATAGCTGAATTATCTACTTTACCTTCTTGATTAACCTTTTCTATAAATTCCCAGATTTTTTCAGCAGCTTGTAAATATCTTTTTGAACTTACACTCTCAGGCATATAAAAACTTACAGGCTTACCGCTATCTCCACCTTCTCTTACACTCATTTCGATAGGAATTTGAGCTAAAACTTCACACTTATAAGCTTTTGCCATTTCTTCTGTGGTGCCTTTACCAAAGATATCATATTCTTTACCATTATCAGGACATAAAAAGCCACTCATATTTTCTATAATACCTGCAACAGGAATGTGCAATTTTTCAAACATATCTAGCGCTCTTTTGCTATCATCTAAAGACACTACTTGAGGAGTACTTACACACACACCCGCACTCACTGGCACGCTTTGAGCTAGGGTAATTTGCGCATCACCTGTTCCTGGAGGCATATCAAGCAATAATACATCAAGTTCAGGCCAAAGCACATCAGCTAAAAGTTGTTCAATCGCTTTCATGATCATAGAGCCACGCCACATTAAACCCTTGCCTTCTTCTATCAACACACCCATACTCATCATATAAACCCCATGAGATAAAATAGGACGAATTTTTTGACCTACAATTTCAGGTTTGCTTTTACTCTCACCTAGCATTCTTGGTATATTTGGTCCATAAATATCTGCGTCCAAAAGCCCTACCCTTTTACCCATTTTAGCCAAAGAAATCGCTAAATTTAAAGTTGTAGTACTTTTACCTACCCCACCTTTTCCACTTGAAATCATAAGAAAATTTTTAATTTGCGGAGCGATATTTTTACCACTTCTTGAATTGCTTTTTTCTTCAGGAATTTTTGGCTGTATGATTTCTAAATTAAGCTCTAAATTTAAATCTTTTAAAACATTTGCAATGTTTAGTCTAAGTTCTTGTGCAATTTGAGCATTAGCCGAAACGATTTCGACTACAATATGAGCTTGTTTTTCATTCAAATCAATCTTTTTTACAAAACCAAAACTTACTATATCTTTTTTAAATCCCGGATATATAACTTGTTTTAGTCTTTCTTCGATTTTTTCCTTCAATTTTTCTCCTTGTTGTTTAAAATGATTAATTCTACTAACTTAAATATAAATTTTGGCTTTTATGGTGTATAATATCGTAACATTAATAAAAAATTAAGGTGTAACAAATGTTAGATATTTCCTTGGTTATGCTATCAGCAGGGGAGTCATCAAGATTTAATGCTCCAGTAAAAAAGCAGTTTTTAAGACTAGGTGAACATCCTTTATGGCTTTATGCAACTAAAAATTTAAGTTCTTTTTACCCTTTTAAACAAGTAATTGTTACTTCTGGTAATATTTCTTATATGAAAAGATTTGCACCTGAGTATCATTTTGTTAAAGGCGGTAATACAAGAGCACAATCATTACTTAATGCTTTAAATTTAGTACAAAGTGAATATGTTTTAGTTAGCGATGTTGCAAGGGTTTTGATCTCTAAAAACCTTTTTAATAATATTATAGAAAATTACGATAAAGCAGATTGTATTACACCTGTTTTAAAAGTAAGCGATACAGCAATTTATGCTCAAGAAGTTATCGACAGAGATAAAATAAAACTCATACAAACCCCTCAACTTTCGCGCACAAGTATGCTCAAAAAAGCTTTAGAGCAAAATGCAAATTTTACCGATGATAGCACAGCAATACAAGCTATTGGTGGTAAGATTTGGTATGTACAAGGTGATGAGTTAGCTAAAAAAATTACCTTTAAAGAAGATTTAAAAAGCTTAAATTTACCAAAACCATCTTGGGAAATTTTTAATGGAAATGGCTTTGATGTGCATGAATTTGGAGAGCAAAGAGCCTTACTTTTAGGCGGAGTAAAGGTACATGAAAATATGGGCTTGAAAGCTCATTCTGATGGAGATGTGCTAACTCATGCACTAATTGATGCGCTTTTAGGTGCAGCAGGACTTGGAGATATTGGAGAACTTTTTCCAGATAATGATATACAATATAAAAACGCAGATTCTATGCTTTTATTGCAAAATGCTTATACTTTGGTGCAAAATTATGGATTTGAGCTTGTGAACGCTGATATTACAATCATTGCACAAACGCCCAAGATGAAAGATTTTAAAGAAGATATTGCTTTTAATATAGCCAAAATATTAAAAGTAACACCAAATAAAATCAATATCAAAGCCACCACCACAGAGCATTTAGGTTTTGTAGGAAGAAAAGAAGGAATTGCTGTTTTAGTAAGTGCGAATTTAAAATATTTTGATTGGATGAAATTATGAAAGTTTTAATAGTAGAAAATGAATTTTATTTAGCCCAAAGCATAGGTTCAAAACTTAATTCTATAGGTTATGATTGTGATATTATTGCAAATGTTAATGAGCTTGCTCATCATGATTATGAAATCATTTTGCTTTCTACTAGTATGGCTAATTTTGAACATATTGTAGAAATTTTTAAGCATAAAATTATTATTTTACTCATATCTTATATAAGCTCAGATACAGTTTTAGCGCCACTAAAAGCCGGTGCGAGTGATTATATACAAAAGCCTTTTATGATAGAAGAATTAACGCGAAAAATCAAACATTTTCAAGAATTTAAGAAAATAAATATTTTAAATCATACTTATCAGTCTTATTTAAAACATAAATTTGAGACAGCTAAATTACCAACTTTTGATTATAAAAAATTCAAATTGCCTTTGATTTTAAAAACTAATAATCAAAATTTTGCAGATCATTTTGTATTTAACTATACCAATGAGCATAATGTCGCAAATATTTACATAGATCTTTCACATCAACAAAATTTAGATAAAATCTTTAAAGATAATTGTTTATACTATCTTGTAAATTTCCAAACTCTAAAATCATCAGACAAAGAAAAAGTGTTAAACCTTGCTTTAAAAAAAGCTGTTATTATACATACAAGTACAAATGTTGAACATAGTGATTTTCAAATTTTAGAACTGGGTGAGGATGAGAAAAACTTCGAAAGTAATGGAATTTTAACTATTGATGATTATGTTAAACATATTATCATTAGTTATCAAAATGTCTTTCCTGATACAGATTTGTCAAAAAAATTAGGAATTTCTAGAAAATCTTTATGGGAAAAAAGGAAAAAATATGGCATTACAAAGAAAAAATAGTATTACAATCTCAGAAGAAGAATACGAAGTTTTATGTTTTATCAAAGAAGGAGTTTTTGGTTCTTTTACAAAATTAATGAATCAAAAAGAAAGAGATGAAGTTATAGCCACAGGAATGATACATAAACAAAAAATTCCTTATACTCTTACCTTTGCACCTGCAAGTACAAAAGAAAATAATACTGCTTTAGAAAATGCAAAAGTTGGCGATAAAATAGACTTTATTTGCAATGATAAACCCATAGGACATATCATTTTAGAAAGCAAATTTGAAAATGATAAAAATAGCAATGATATTTTTAGACCTAATGCTTGCTTGATCCAAGATTTTGGAAAAATTTGTATAAGTGGCGAATTTGAAATTTATCACAATAATATCAAAGCCATTAAAGAAGATTTTGAAAAAATCAAAAAAAGATTAAATCCTTCTAATATCACAGCCATTGTTTCAAGTTTTGATCCTTTTCATAGAGCACATGAGAGAATTTTAAGATGGGCTATAGAACAATCTGATTTAGTGATTATTTTCCTTATAGAATCCTATGAAAACAACGGATTGAGCTTAAAACTCAAAAAGCGTTGTTTTGATGTTTTTGCGCAAAATTACTTACCATCTTCTAGGGTTTTACTTATACCTTTACATAATATCAAAATTTTTGCCTCGCATTTAAACCCTGTGCTTGAGTGTGCTTTGGCTAAAAGTTTTGATTGCAATAAACTTTTTGTAGGACAAAATCATGCAGGACTTGGGATGTATTTTAATCAAAATAGAGCTTTTACCGTGCTTGATGATTTTGCAAAAGATTATAATATAGAAGTTACCATACTTCCTGAATTTGTATTTTGTGATGAATGTAAAATGGTAGTAAGTACCAAATCATGTCCCCATGGAGCTCATCATCATATGAAATACCATGGTGATTCTTTAAAAAATTTACTTAGACTTGGTATCATTCCACCAGCAGTTTTTATAAGAAGAGAAATTTCAGCTTTGATTTTATCTGAGCTTTTCCCAAATCGCTTTCATAATAAACAAAATATCTATAGTAATCTTTTCCCTACACATGGTATTTTAGAGTATCGAAGCGATAAAGAATTTTATGAGCAACTTATAAAACTTCATCAAATGTCATATATGGTGTAATCATGCAAAAATTATTTTTAACTTTTTTTTATTCAGGTAGTGTTAATAAAGCTCCAGGAACCTTTGGTACAATAGCAGCGCTAATCCCTGCTTTTTTTATTTTAAGGTATTTGGGCATAGGAACTTTGATCTTGCTTGCAATTTTACTTTTTTTAATCTCTATAAAAATCATCGATCAATATGAAAAACAAACAGGCATACACGATGATAAGCATATTGTAATAGATGAAGTTGTTGGGGTATTTTTAGCCTTGGCAATTTGCGGACAGAGTATTTTTACTTTTTTGCTTTCTTTTGTTTTATTTAGATTTTTTGATATCACAAAACCTTCTATCATAGGTAAAATTGACAAAAAAACCAAAGGTGGTTTGGGTGTAATGCTAGATGATGTTTTAGCAGGAATTTTCGCAGGATTATTTAGTGCAGTAATTTATGGAATTTTACTTAAATTTGATCTTTTATGGTTTGATATAAGCATTATGGAGATATTTTAGCTCCGTAATTTTTAGATTTAACTTCATTTATGATAAACTTTGAAACTAAAATGAAAAGGATAAAAAATGATTAAAAAAAACAATGTTTGGTGCTTTAGCATTAATTTCTTTTATAGCATGTGCTAATGGAGTAGATTATAAATATGATCCAAGTAGAGGTTCTAAAGGTGGTTATGATTTATTCATTAAAACTTTAAAAAAAGATTATGGCTCTAATGTTGTGATAAAAAGCCTTAAAGATGTTGATTTAAATGCTTTAAAAGAAAAACACCCTGAAGTGGCTGAAGATTTTGAAGGTATTAAAATAGAACAAGATGGATTGCTAGGAGATGTTGCAAGAGGCGAAATAGAATATGGAGATGTTGTTTATATTAACTATAAAAATGGCGATTTGAATAAACATAAAATAGTTTATGGAGCATGTGATACAAGAAAATGGAATAAAGAAAGATGTGAAGATCGTGGAGCAATTGTTGATATGACTGAATAAGATCAACCTATCAAATGCAATATAATTTTTCTAAGATAAGATTTACTTAATCTATCTTAGAAAAACCTCAACTACAATTTTCTTATTTTTTATTACAATAAAATAATTTTAATTTTTAAAAAAAAGTTAGTATAAAGGGTGCAACGCCAAAGGGGTGCAACCCTTTAGCTTTTTTATTTAATAAATCCGCTTGCAAGAACCAAATCTTTATCGTAAAATACCGCCATTTGTCCGCTAGCAAGCCCATAAACAGGCTCTTGTAAGATGATTTTTGCACTTTTATCTTCATTAATCAAAACTTTACATGGGGTCGATCTTGATCTATAGCGTATTTTTACTTCACAATCTAGCTCTTTAGCATCAACAAATAAATTAATATTATCAAGATTAAATTCACTTATCTTAAGTTCTTCTTTTTTACCTACTATGATTTCATTTTTTTTAGGATCAATTTTTAACACAAAATGTGGCTCATGAGCCCCGCGTACCTCAAAACCTCTTCTTTTACCTATGGTATAGTGCATATAACCTTCGTGTTTTCCTACTTCTTTACCACTACTATCTCTTACAATACCTGGAATTTTAGTATCCATAAACTGATCTAAAACTTGCACATAAGTATCTTCCACAAAACAAATTTCAGAACTTTCCTTTTGTGTTGCAAAAGATTTTAAAACATCAATTGTAGAAGCAAATTTTTTCACATCTTCTTTTCTCATCTCTCCAAGAGGGAAAATCAAATATTCCAAAGCCTCTTTCTCTGCATTTGCTAAAAAATAGCTTTGATCCTTACTCTCATCAACTGCAATTTTAATCAAACCATTTTCTATCCTTGCATAATGACCTGTGGCTAATTTCTCACAACCCAAACTCTTAGCAAATTCTAAAAGCTTGCCAAGCTTAATAAAGCGATTACACAAAGCACAAGGATTTGGTGTCTTTCCTTCTTTGTAGGTATTAACAAAAGGCATATAAACTTGATTTTTAAAATCTTCTTGCAAATCTAAAATATGATATTTGATGTCTAAAAATTTAGCAACTTTTTCAACTTTTTGTATATTTTCTTCATGATAATTAGCTTTTCCATGAAGCTTCATATAACAACCTATAATCTCATGTCCTGCTTGCTTTAACTTATAAGCAGTTACAGTGCTATCTACACCCCCACTCATTGCAACAAGAATTTTCATCTTTTTCCTTTATCATTCTTATAATTTCATCTAAATCATCACTTATACTATACTTTAACTCATCATTTTTAGATATAGTTCCAAGTTCTAGTAAAGAAGTTTTGATAAATTCATCAAGAGGTTGCCAAAATTTTTGCCCAACTAAAATAATAGGAACATCTTTTTTAAAACTAAGTTGCTTAAGAGTAAGAATTTCAAAAAATTCATCTAATGTTCCAAAGCCGCCTGGGAAAATCACAAAAGCTAGACTCTTTTGGATAAGAGCCATTTTGCGAATGGCTAAGCTCTTAAAAGTGATATTATACTCTAAAAAGTCATTTGCTTTTTGCTCAAATGGTAAATGTATATTAAATCCAAAAGATTTTAAGTGGGAAGTTTGACTTTGCATAGCGCCATGATTAGCAGCTTGCATAATACCACCGCCACCACCACTGATGATGCTATAACCCTCATCAGCTAACTTTTGAGCTAATTTTGAAGCCAAAATACAATACTCATTGTCTTCTTTTAATCTTGCAGAACCAAAAAAAGTTATAGCATTTTTTAGGTTTGGCATGTTAGCAAATTTTTCTAAATCTTGGATTATTTTTTCATTCATTTTATAACCTTTAGTTAAAATAAATTCCATTCTAGCTAAATTTTTATAATAATCTTTTATGTAATTTTTAAATAATTTTCTTTTGCAAACTGCATTAAATTAGGTTTTTTTAAATTTCTAAACTTTCAAATTCACACTTTTATATATTATACACACTTAATTATGAAAAGATTTTAGTAAATTCGTTATTATTTAAATCTTTACATCTATTTTAACACCAAAAAGAATTTTCAACTCATCGCTTGTACTAAATTTATCTTCTAATAGTTTTTTTACAAGTTCGTTTCTTGTACTATCATCTTTGTAAGTTTCTTTGTTTTTACTTTCTGCTTGTATAGGTTTAAAGGGTTTTTCTTTATCTTCTTTTTGATTGTTTTTATTAGCTAAGAACCTATCTATATCTTCTTGAGTAAGTGACTTACCAAGTTCATTAAAAAATTGTTTTTCTCTTTGTGCCCTTTCAGCACCCCATATTTTCTCAAATTCATTCATACTTGTAAGAGTTTTTAAAAGATCAACTTTTCGTTTATGAAGTGCGGACAAATCTACGCCTTCTGTAAGATAGTCTGTGCCAAATTTATTAAGTATTTTTATTTCATCCTTGCTTAGTTTATCTTCCATATATCTTTTATATAAAGAGTTTTCTACTTCTTTTACATCAGGAGATCCATTATACCCTTGTTCTTTTTTGGTTTTTTCAGAGAAATTAAATTTTTTTATCACGGAATTAAAATAATTATCATCGTTTTTAAGCACAGATTTTTTATTGTTCGTGTTATTGCTTAGATAATTAATATTTGTATATTGAGTATCAAAATTTACCATAGAAAACCCTTTTTTTATGATATTTTATTAAAATAATCTTGGATTCCAACCACCCATGGCATCTTGTATAGAATTTTGATATTTATAAGCAATTTCTCTCATGATTGTATTATTATTTAACATAGGACTAGAATTATATTGATATATTTGTCCATTCTTTACATTATAAACACCGACTCCATAAGTAAATAAAACATAAGGCTGTCCTAAATTTGAGTATTTTATTTGTCTTTTTACCTTATATACAGGACGATATTCAGCAGGAGAATTAGCACTCGCTTGCAACCAAGAAATTAATCTATCTCTACTAGGGTTTGAGTATTTTTCATCTCCTGCACCACATAGACCCTTGTTAAGATTGCTAAGTTCGTATTCTGAAAAATCTGCAATTGCATAAACTTCTGAAATTAAATTTGGACGATCTTTAAAAAATTTAAAACCGACTAAATACCCACCCTTAACTTGTTTCATTTCATCTACATTTAGAACTTTTACGCCTTGAGAATTATCACTTAAAGCACCATTACTAACTTTAGCTAAAAAATCCCCAGCAAAAGCAGAACTTACTAACAAAGAACCTAAAATCAAAGAACCTGCTAACTTCTTTAACATAACTTCCTTTTTTAGCTATTTTTACTCTTTTTTAAAGAATATCACAAATTACATATTAAAATCAATTTGTTATTTGAAACATTTATTGTTTTAATGGAAAAAATCTAAAAATATTTAGAAAGATAATAATGAAAAAGATTTTTTAACATTTATGGTTTTACTTAGTTGTATTTTTGCTAGTGATGAACTAAGTATAGACAGTTTATTTAAAAAGCAAATAGGCTTAAGAAGTATCACAAGCTTTTCTTTGCTTAGTACAGGAAATGCAAATTCTTATGCACTTTATCCCAACATCATTGTAGGTGGAGATCCTACAATTTGGAATGATACAAAGCAAGTGTTTTTAACTCAAACTTTCATTTATACCCTAACACCCAAGTTCGATATACTTGTGTCAGGGGGCGGAAGTTATGCAAGAGCTGAATATACAAACTTTTTTACAAATGAGTATTCTAGTAAAAACAGAATATGTTTTGATGTTTATGGCTAGGTTTTATTTATACAGGAGATAGCATTGCAGATTTAATTCCACAAATTACCTTTCAAACTGCAGTCATTCAAAGAGAAAAAGCAATCAATCAAACCAAAAACTTTTATCTAAAATCACAAAGCTTACAAGCTAGTTTAAGGGGATATAGCGACCCTGTTGTATATAGCATTTATACCGGTTTTGGTTATAATCAATCAAGAAAATTTAAAACCCTTAAAATAGAGTATGGAAATAGTATTTATGTGGGTGGGGATTTATCTATCATACTAAGTCCTAAGATTACTTTGGATTTAGGAGCAGAGCAAAGATTTCAAACCGAGCAAAAAATCAATGGTTATCAAAATTCTGAAGTGCGTTCTATTCCAACTTTAAGTTTAGGTTCTACTTATAGCATTAATTCAGATACCGCAGTTTCTGTTAATGCTAGTTTTGGGGGAAGTTCTGCTTCGCCTGATAGTATATTTGGGATAAGCTTATGGAGAAAATTTTAAAAATTTTATTATTTTTATCCATTCTTTCTTTGAATGCAAAAGCAGAATGGGTAGTCAAGTCTTATCAAGAAATTAAAAACAAAAGAGTAATAAGACAAACTTACGAGCAATCTTGCGGGGCTTCATCTTTAGCAACTTTAATCAATATACTTGATGATAAAAAGTTTGATGAGCTTAAACTTTTACAAACCATGAGCGGACAAAAGCTTTATACGGATATGGTAAGCTTTGCAGATTTAAACGATATAGTTAAAAAGCTAGGTTATGAAAGCAATTCCTATCAAATCAATAGGGATAGCTTAGACAAGCTTGTAAATATTCCAATGCTTGTAAAAATTGAAGATGCCCCACGCTTCCCACATTTTGTGGTAATTATTAATCATAAAGGAAATTATTTACAAGTGCTTGATCCAAGCCATGGAGAATACATAAGCTCTAAAAGTCAATTTTTTAGTATTTGGGATAGATATAATAAAGGTGGCTATGCTTTAATTGTTGCTCCTAAAAAAGAGCTAAAACCTTTCAAGCTAAATACTCCAAAATCTTTACATTTTGATTTTAAGCCTTTTAGCTTATATTGATTTTTATTGTTTTTTGATTAGAGAACTAATTTTTCATCTTAATTGCTCTAATCTTTCTTTTTTAGAGCCAATCTCAGTAATTTGTACTCCAAAATTTCCATCTACGATAACTACTTCCCCATAGGCAATCTTTTTATCACCTATTAAAATTTCTAAAGGATCATTAGCTAATTGATCAAGCTCGATAACTGAACCTATGTCCATAGTTAAAACATCCTTTAAAAGCATTTTTTTACTACCAATACGCACTCTTATAGGCAAACGCACATCCATAATCAAGCCGATATTTCTTAACTCTTCAACGCTTGCTAAGGTTTTATGGTCTTGAGTATGCTCTTCATGAGTTGTAACAATTTCTTCTAAATCAGTTTTAGTTAAAACTTTATAAATTTTCTCATCAAATACTAAGGAAATTTTCTCTTCTAAATCAGCTATTTTTACATTATATAAATATATTTTATGAAAGCCGCCAAGTTCTAGACTATCTGCAACAAATTCACAATTTTCTAAACTAAATTCCATTTTTGGAATTTCTTTTTGTGCACCTAAGGTTGTAGAAAATGCTGAAATGATATTTTGTATAGCTTCTTTGGCCGCGTCCATTTCATCTTCATTTAGCTCACTATTTTTAGAGATTTCTTCTTCTCCCATCATCCACTCACCAATTGCACTCATTAAAACCGCACTTGCTAAGATTTTGATTTTCATCTCATTATTGACACTAAAAGTAGCACTAACTAGTGGTGGAGTCATAGAATCTTGAGAATTTACATCATACTCATAATACTCGCTAAATTCAGCACTTTTCCCTGTTAAGCCTTCTATTGTGCTTATGCACTCGTTGACAAATATGCCTAAAAAATCATTGATCATCTTCTTCCTCTTCTAATTCTTCATTTTCATCATAAGAATTTGCCTTTGCTCTTCTTTCATCTTCATATTTTTCAAGCATTTCTTTAATCTCATCTTTATCAGTTTTAATAAGTTCTAAGATTTTAATCGACTTTCTAAATCTATGAAGTCCTACTTGAGCTAAAAATACTTCTTTTTTATCTATGGCTACTATAGCTTTATCATCTGCACTTCTATCAAGTTTTAAAATATCTCCTTGTTTTAAATCTAAAAATTCATTTACATTGATAAAAGTTTTACCAAGCATAGCTTCATAAATCACTTCAGCACGACCGATCAAAGTTTTAAGTTCTTTGTTTCTTGACTTTTTAGCCGAAGTTTCACCCATCATAATATCACGATTTGCTAAACGGCTCAAAATACTTTCCAAATGCACAACTGGATAGCATATATTTACCATACCACTTGAATTTCCTATGATAATCTCCATTACCACCATGATAACAATCTCATTTTGAGAAACAATTTGCACAACATTTGGACTTGATTCTTTTGCTTCAACACTTGGATAAATTTCCGTAACATTCATCCAACTTTCTTTAAGTCTTTGCATAATAATACGCAAAATAGAATCAAGCAAGTTAAGTTCTATTTCTGTAAGCTCTCTTAAGGTGTCAAAACTTTCACCTTGACCACCCAAAAGCCTATCTATCATAGGGAAAGCAATACTTGGATTAATCTCTAAAACACAATTTCCATCTAAAGGTTTAATAGAAAAAACATTAAAGCTTGTCGGCGAAGGTAAAGACATCAAAAATTCACCATAAGTCATTTGATCAACTGAGTGCAGTTTAATCTCAACTATACTTCTCATCATAGATGAAATTTGCGAAGCAAGATTTCTAGCTAATTTATCATGAATTCCTTTAATAGAACGAAGTTGTTCTTTTGAAACCCTATTTGGACGCTTAAAATCATATACTACAATATCTCTTTTATCTTCTATTTCTTCTAATTTTGAAGAAGCAGTACTATCATCGCTATCATCATCAACGACTTCTAAAAGAGCATCAATTTCTTCTTGGGAAAGTATTTCAGCCATTAAACTAGCCTTTCTCTAATCTTCTTAAGCAAACGCTTATGAATTTGTGAAATTCTTGACTCGCTAATCTCTAAAATCTCTGCAATTTCTTTTAAATTTAATTCTTCATAATAATAAAGCTGTATTACAAGTCTTTCTCTTTCTTTAAATTCTTCCAAAACCGCGTTGATTTTTTCTATTAATTCTTCTTTTTCTATTTGTTCTATGATATTACTATCATTAAAACAATTTAGCTGTTCATCTAAAGGCATAACAAGCGATATAGCATGAGCTGCTCTTGCTTCTTTTACCTTTTCTACTTCTAAATTTAATCTTTGTGCTAAATACTCATCATCAGGTTCTTTTTCATTTTCTTGATAAAACTCATCTATAATAGCGTCAATATCTTTGATGATTTTTCTATTGCTTCTACTCATTACATCAAGGCTTCTTAGATAATCAAGCATAGCTCCATTTACTCTTTTTCTTGCAAAACCCCAAAAATTGTCATTTTGTTCTTTATCATAGCGACGCGAGAGTTTAATCATCTCTTCTACGCCAATACTAATTAAATCATTTACATCAATACTTGCAGGCAAACGCTCTTTAAGTCTAAAAGCCATAGCTCTTAATGCGGGCATATAAGAGATGACTAAGTCATCTTGTTCTTTTTTTAGCGTAGAAGCATAAGCATTATGCGGCTGCATGTTTTACTTTTCTTTTTGAAGAGCTATCAAGTTTTTTAAGGTCTTCACGCTCTTCTTGAAGTTTTTCAAGCAAGTAATCCATTTTCTTTTCTCTTGCAGCTAATTCTGCTATAAAGCTATTATTTTCATTTTCATATTTTTCTTTATTAAAGCTTCTACCACTAATTTTATTTGCATCTACAAAAATCATAATTACTATATGGATTAACACATAAAATACAAAAGTAATCAAACAAGTATACACAACTATCTCTACTGCATCTTCTATATTAACTATGGTGAACATTAATCCTATAAAAAAACCACAAACAGTAAAAAAAGCAACAAAATTTTCTGGTCTCATCTTTTTCCTTCAATCTAAAAACGATCCAAAAGCTTTTTGAAAAAACTCATAATGCTTTTATCTCCCACATTATTAAGCACTTTTTGTTCCAACCTATATAAAAGCTTAGAAGCTATGGCTTTTAGCTCATCACTTGCATTAGTATCATCATCGCTAAATAAAGTTCTTTTTTTAATACTAGAACTAATATCTTTACTTTGACCTAAAAATCCTAAAAATTCTAAATTTAAATTATGCTTAATGTTAATATCTGCTACTTTTTTAATATTATCAAAAATTCTTAAAGCCTCATTTTCATTTCTAACTACATTAAATACCATTAATAAATTCTCTTTAGTCTTTGAAGTAGTTTTTATAGTAGCATAAGCATCGGTAATTGCGGCAGGATCAGGTACAGTTATGACAATAACCTCATCAGACATTTCTAAGAAATTCCCTATATTGCCACCAATACCTGCTCCTGTATCAATGATTAAAAAGTCTAAATCATCTAAAATACTTGTTTGATTTAAAAATCTCTCATAAATATTTTTATCATTGTATTTTAAAATTTCATCGCCACTCTCACCTGGGATAAGCCATAAATTTGGCTTGACTTCTATTAGAATATCTTCTAGTGAGCATTCACCTTTTAAAACATGTAAAAGGTTTTTTTCTACACGCACATTTAAAATCACATCTAAATTTGCAAGCCCTATATCTGCATCAAAAAGCCCTACTTTATATCCATTTTTAGCTAGGATGTTGCCCAAATTTGCACTAAAAGTACTTTTTCCAACTCCACCTTTACCGCTAGTAACTGCGATAAAATGGGTATGTTTTACATTTGAGTTTTCATTTTTTACTAGATCTTTTAATTTTTCTGCTTGATTACTCATTTTCATCCCTTCTAAAACCTTCTAACACACAACGCACCAAAAAGTCGCTATTTGCTACTTCTATATCATCAGGTACTTCTTGACCTATGGAAAAAAAGCTCATCGGAGTGCTAGTTTCATAAAGCAAAGAAAACACATTTCCAAATACTTTTGTTTCATCAAATTTTGTAATGATTAAAGTGTCTATATTTAAAAATGAAAAATTATTATAAGTTTCTAATAAATCTTCATATTTTGTATTTGCTGAAAGCACTAAATTCACATCAATTTGCGCATTAGAATGCGATAAAAATTCTTTTGTTTTTTCAAGTTTTGCCTTATCATACTGTGAATTTCCGGTTGTATCTACTAAAATAACCTCACAAGTATTTAAACTTCTAATCGCATCATCTAAGTCATTTGGCTCTATACTATCAATAATAGGAAGTTTCATCATCTTAGCATATTGAAAAAGTTGTTCTACTGCGCCTATTCTATAAGTATCAAGAGTTATAATACCGGTTTTATAGCGTCTATCTCCATAAGCATAGCGAAAAGCAAGCTTTGCTAAAGTTGTAGTTTTACCTACTCCTGTTGGACCTACTAACATCATGATTTTTTGCTTTTTAATTTCACTTTCTAAACGGCATGGAAGCATATTACGCAAAAGTGAGTAAAAATACCTTTGCACTGCTTCTTGATTTGCTTTCATAGTGCTTGGCATATTTTCAATAGTTGCTTTCATAATCGCTTCTAAATGCGCTTCTTGCATACCACTTGCTTTAGCTTGCTTATAAATACTTGCAAACTCAGGTGGTATAGCTAATTCTTTGCGTAAATCTGCCTTATCATCCCACATCATATCCACAAGTAAATTCATTTTATCATTAAGCTTGTTCATTTGTTTTTCAAAAGCTTCTATTTTTTTATCATAATTTGGATTTGGCATAGAAAAATCTTGATAGTTTGAAACCTTACTAATTTCTGAACTAACTTGAGAAAGTTTGTTTTTTAAATTTAAAAAATTATCATCTTTTTTGCTTGTATTTAAATAAGGATTAATAGGTTTTTGCTTAGCTTTTGAAGAAAAATCAAGCACCACATCTTCTTCTTTTTTTTCATCTTCAAGTTTTGGAGCTTGAATTTTAGCCTCAGGAAAACTTGCTGTGTTTGGTTTTTTCTTTGGTGGCATAGGCAAATTATTTTGTTTTAAATGCTCTTCATAATCAGCTTCTTCAATCGCCACTATAACCTCATACAAAGGCTTTTGATTGATAGTTTTTGGGCGAATTTGCTTATTAGTTACTATCAAAGCCTTATCGCCATAATCTTGCTTGACCTTAGGTATAATCTCATCTGTGCTTTCAACCGTAAAAGTATGAATCAATTGTCCCATATTTTTCCTTATCTTAACAAGCCCAAAGGCAAAGTTACGCTAATTCTATCATTTACCCCCGCATGAGGCACTATGCAATACTCATCTTTACGCGCTTTTTTTGAAAAATACAACAAATCCAAATCAAGCGTTCTAGGAGCATTTTTAAAAGTTCTTTTTCTTTTGAATTTAAACTCATAAAAAAACAAAACTTTTAAAAGTGCTCTTGCATGCAAACTTGTGCTTACAACCATCACTGCATTAGTAAAGTCTTTTTGCTCTTCAAAGCCAAAAGCTTTATTAATCAAAAATGGCGATGTTTGCAATACTTGCAAGCGTTTATCTTGCATTAAAAGCCTAAATAAACTCCGAAAGCGTTTTTTTTCATCTTCTATATTGCTTCCAAGTCCTATAATGGCTATGTATTTTCCTTTTTTATCAGCCTTTGAATAAAAAGGAAAAAAACGAATTTTTTCTAACCTTCTAGCCCCTTTAATCAGCAAGTTATAACACCACTGCCTTTTCTTTATCAAGATAGACCATATCTTCTATCCTAATGCCAAGTTTATCTTTGATATAAATTCCAGGTTCAATGGTAAATACCATACCTTCTTTTAGCTCATAATCACTTCTTGGACTAATATTTGGCAACTCATGTATATCAAGCCCCACTCCATGCCCTAAGCTATGAATAAATTCTTTTTCAAAACCTGCGTTTTTAATCACTTCTCTTGCGATAAAATCAAGCTCACTTGATCTCATACCAACGCGTGCTTTTTCTATAGCTTGAAGTTGAGCTTGCTTAACCACTTCATAAATTTGCATAATTTCTTTATCTTTAAAATTTGGCTTATTTTTATCAAAAACTATACCATTCTCATCAAAACAAGCCGTTCTTGTGCGATCAGAACAATACCTTTGATAAACCACACCCGCATCAACTAATAACAAATCTCCATATTCTAAACATTTATCACTAGGTAAAGCATGTGCTTTAGCCGCATTTTCATTAATAGCTACAATAGGTGAAAAAGAAAGTTCTAAAGCACCTTTTTTTTGAAAAATTTCACATGCTTTAAAATGTAATTCTTTTTCGCTTTTTCCATGGCCTTCTTGGCTGATAAATTTAGCAAATTCTTCAAAACATTCTTTACCAAAATTTACAGCCTTTTGCAAAAGCTGTAATTCCTTGGCATTTTTTATAATGCGTTTGTTTTTACTTAAGTCTAATTTTTCTTCAAAAACGATATTTGCACTTTTACTAAGTTCTTTAAATTCAAAATAACTAAAGTCTTTTGGGTCAAAACACACCCTATCAATTCCTGCTTTTTCTAAAAGCTCTCTAGCACTAGCAAAAAGATCTTGTGCTAAAACCACCTTAGCATTTTTTATCATTTCGCTAGCTTCAAAGCTATATCTTGCATCAGTGATGAAAAAAGCTTTATCTTCAAGTTTTAAAAACAAAGCATTATCGCAAGAATAGCCACACTCATAAAAAAGTGCATTTTCGTTTTTTAAGATAAAATTCATTGATTTGCTTGTTGTGCTTTTGCTTGAGCTGCTTTATATGCATTGATTTGATCAAAAATTTGGAAAAGTCCCATTAAAGCCATATGATAACCAAAAGGACCAAAACCTACCACGCTACCTGCACAAACTGGTGCTATCATGCTTTTTTGTCTGAATTCTTCTCTTCTGTAAGTATTGCTAATATGCACTTCAATCACAGGCATATTAATCGCTGCGATCGCATCGCGGATTGCTATAGAAGTGTGTGCATAAGCAGCTGGATTAATAATCACTCCATCTACACTGCCTAAGCATTCTTGAATTTTATCAACTAACTCACCTTCAAAATTACTTTGAAAAAACTCAATCTCCACATTAGCTTGTTTTGCGGCTTGTTTCATTTGCTCGTGGATATCTTCCATTTTCATATTACCATAAATGTGAGTTTCTCTTACACCAAGCATATTAATGTTTGGTCCTTGTATCACCATAACTTTCATAATCTAACCTTTATTTAGTAAAATTTACTATATTATAACACTTTAAAGCTAAATTTTAGCTACAATTTACCTTTTTAAAGGATGGAAAATGTTTATAATAGCACCCAAAATCATCCTAACTTGTGATGATAAATTTAGTATTTTAGAAAAAAAAGCTATTCTTTTTGATGATAATATTTTAGAAATTGATAGCTTAGAAAATTTACAAAAATCCTATCCAAAAGCCAAGCTTATACCAACTCCAAAAAATACCTTACTTTTACCCGCCTTTATCAACCCGCACACACATTTAGAATTTAGTGCAAATAATGGAAATTTAGTCTTTGGAGACTTTTTAAAATGGCTTGATAGCGTTTTTAATAACCGCGAGCAATTAAACGAAAAAGCCAAAGAAAAATTAATCTCACAAAATATTCATAAAATGCTAAAAAGTGGCACTGCTACTATAGGAGAAATTTCAAGCTTTGGGGGCGATTTAAACCCTTGTGTAAATTCACAAGCTAGAGTGATATTTTTCAATGAAATTTTAGGTTCAAGTGAAAATTTTATCCAAGCAAAAAAAGAGGAATTTTTAACTCGTTATGAAAAAAGCATGCGTTTTAAAACTTCTAAATTTATCCCTGCTATTTCAGTGCATGCACCCTACTCAACCCACCCAGAGCTTGCTAAATTTGCTATAAAACTTGCTAGAGAAAACGATCATTTACTAAGCACACATTTTCTTGAAAGCAATCATGAAAACAACTGGCTAAGGTTTAAAAAAGGTGGTTTTAAAAAGAGCTTGGCTAAATTTAGCAAAAATCCTATGCCACTTTACACTCCGCAAAGCTTTTTAGAACTTTTTAAAGATCAAAGGACTTTATTTACACATTGCGTGTATTTTAAAGAATGGAATTTGCTAGATAAAAATCTGCACTCAATCACGCATTGTGCTTTTTCAAATAGGCTTTTGAGTAAAAATACTTTTAAATTAAAATCTGCTTTAAAAAATGGTATTAATATCCATCTAGGAACCGATGGCTTAAGTTCAAATACTTCTTTAAGCATGCTTGATGAAATGAGAGCAAATTTACTTATACATGATGATTTAGAGTTAGAAAATTTTGCCAAAATGTTACTTTTAATGGCAACAAATAAAGCCGCAAAAGCCTTAAATTTAAACCTAGGTCAAATTCAAAAAGGCAAAATAGCTGATTTTAGTCTTTTTGCTTTACCAAATAGTGCAAATTTAAAACAACTTCCTTTGCAATTTATCTTACAAAGCAAAGAAGTGTTAAAACTTTTTATAGAAGGAAAAGAAATAATATAAATATCTTAAACAAGAGTTTCTAATCAAAATTAAAATATTTCTGTTATACTTAAAAATTATAAGAATCTTTAATAAAATTTAAGAAAGTCATATGAAAAAATATTTAATAATATTTATTTTTATAACTCAAATTTTAGCTTTAAATGATTTTGAAGTTATTAATGTTCATAAAGCACACGATCTTAATATCACAGGAAAAAATATAAATGTAGGTATTATAGATTCTGCTTTTAATGCAAATCATCCTAGTTTGCAAGGACAAATCATAGAGCAACAATACTCAACAGTAAATAATAAACCTTATACTCCTGATCTAACAGTAGACACTCACGGATCACATGTAGCAGGAATTATACTTGGTAATTTTAAAAACATTAAAGAACCATATGGGATTGCTTACAATGCGAAAATGTATGGAATTCAAATTTTTGGCTATAACAATGGAAGTCAAAAAATAATTCCTTATAATATTTATGATTATTTTAAAGATAAAGAAATAAAAATAATCAATAATAGTTGGAATACGCAATTATATCCAATAGTAGGAATGAGTCAGCTCGGGTGGTATGTATCAGATCTTAAAAAGCAAAATTCTAATTATTTTTTAAATTTAGCAAACAACAATAAACCGCTTGATGGGATTATAAAGTTAGCAAAAGAAAAAAACATTCTAATACTATTTGCAGCTGGAAATGAGGGTATAGTATCACCTGGATTTAATGCTACTCTTCCTTATTATGATGAAAATTTAAGATCATGGCTTAGCATTGGAGCCATTGATTCTTCTAAAATTACAAAAGATGAAAATGGAAAACTTATATTATCCTCTAAAGCTATAGCATCGTATAGCAATGGATTAAAAGGAGTTGAAAATTTTTCATTAGTAGCACCTGGAAGTTTTGTTAATTCAGTTAATGCTGCTTATAATATACAACCCATTTTTGGAAGACCTGATAAAAATTTATATGTTAAAATGAGTGGTACTTCTATGGCAACTCCTATGGTAAGTGGAGCTGCTGCTTTAGTGTCAGAAAAATTCCCTTTTTTAAATGGAAAACAAATAGCTGATGTTTTATTAAGTACAGCAAATAAAAATTACAAAACTCCAAAACTAACAGTAAAAGAAACTCAACTTCTTAATACTTCCAATGGAAGAAAACAATCCTATTATACTATTATTTATATAGATACGCCTATCCCTGATGATAAAAATAAAATAAAACAAGATTTGATAGATGCTGGATATTGGAGTTTTGAAGCAGATAAGATATTAAACAATCTAATCGACAAATATCCACTTATGCAAAATGCCAATGAAGACTACAAAGGAATACAAACTCTCAAAAAAGAACAAATCTTAGGACAAGGCATTCTAGACATTGAAAAAGCCGTAAATGGTATAGGAATTTTAGATGCAAATAGATTAAATTCACAAGATATTACCGATACTTATGGCGAAAAAGAAGCTTACTATACTATAAATACTCAAGGATATAACGCGACTTTTAGCAATGACATATCTCAAAAAAAATGGGATGATAGTTTACATAGACTCGATGCTTTAAATTCTCCAAAAGATGAAATACAAAATTTAAATATTGGATTTATCAAAGATGGTCAAGGGAGGTTAATTTTAAGTGGAGAAAATACTTATCTTGGTAAAACTATAGTAAAAGAAGGTGAGCTTTCCCTAATAAAAACACAAAATAATAAAGGAATTATAAGTGGGGAGGTTAAAGTTTTAACTAATGGTAAATTTAGCGGAAATGGTTTAATAAAAAATAATTTATACAATCAAGGAATTGTGAGACCTGGAAATCAAGACTTAAGCGATTTAATTGTAGAAGGTCTATATAACCAAAAAAACAATGCTATTTTGCAGCTTGATTTTGGAAATAATGGTAATTCTAAACTTATAGCAAATTCTTATCAAATAGAAGGTGGTAAATTACAATACATACCATTACCTATGTTTTACACTAGTGGCAATATAATTACTATAAATTTAGCTGGATTAAAAAATAATATAAATGACTTTGAAAAAGTTGAAATATCAGGAAACAATAGTATTGATTTTGTTGCTGTATTAGATGAAGATAAAGTTAGTATTAATAAGCCCGCGCCTGAACCAAAACCTGAACCAAAACCTGAACCAAAACCTGAACCAAAACCTGAACCAAAACCTG